>CAZTQF010000163.1:0-6231 GCA_964615255.1 uncultured candidatus Brocadiaceae bacterium
GTGATCGTCGACTGGGTGCCGGCCCACTTCCCCGCCGACGAGCACGGGCACCTCGGCGGCGAGGTGCCCGGCCGCGTCGAGGTGTGCGAGCAGCGCCTCGGTCTGCGGCAGCCGTGACGACCGCACGCTCTCGGCGCGCAGCAGCTCTTCGTCGGAGATCGACGGGTCGTCGCGAAGCTCGTAGCCCAGGAACGCGCGGTAGTCGATCCAGATGCTGTAGGCGACGAACTCGCGGCCGCGGCCGTCTCGGATCCGCGCGCCGACGCCGTGCCACGGATGGTGGAGGAACCGCGCCTGGATCTGGCCGCGGGAGAGCACGCAGAGGTGCGGGCTCTCGGCCTGGTGGTGCTGCCAGCCGAGCTCGCCGGCGATCCAGCGACCGAGCGTCGGGCGCTCACCTTCGACGTCGTAGCTCTCTTGCATCAGGACAAGGTCCGGCGCGGCCTCTCGGATCACGCGCAGCGCCTTCTCCGGGCCCTGGTCGACGTCGTTCGCGCCGTGCAGCACGTTCCACACGAGGACCCGCAGCGAATCTGCCGCCGTCGGCGTGGCCGGGGACTGCGCGCCGAGCTGGGCGACGAGCAGCGAGAGCATCAGGCGGACAGCGAGCTGCATGCGCGCAGCCTAGCCGCCGGCCCGGCGCGGGTCAGGCGCAGGCGTCCGGGACCGGGCGCGCCGCGGCGAAGGCGGTCGGTCGATCCGCTGCGACCGCCGCCGTCTCGTCCTGCAGCAGCGCGGCGAGCGCCGAGCGCAGCTCGCGGGGGCCTGGCAGTTCGTCGAGGACGGACGCCGCGCCCAGGCCGCGCCACCAGCCCTGTTCGTCGCGCGGCACCTCGGTGGGCGCGGTCAGCGCGCGCTCGCAGCGCGCCGCGTCGAAGCTGCGCAGCGCCCGGCAAGGGGTCGGTCGGTCCTCGTAGGCGGCGCATAGGCCGTCGACGAGCAGCGGGCAGGGGCGACCGGTGAGGTCGGCCCAGTCGAGGCTGTCGGAGGCTGCAGCGTCGTCCAAGACGCGCGCCCGCAGGTCGGGGTCCCGCGCCACGGTCTCTGCCAGCAGCGCTGCTTCGGCGAAGCGCACGCCCACCGGGAACCGGCAGCAGTGGCTGCAGCCTGCGCTGCAGGCGGTGCCCGGCGGAGCGTCTGGTGACAGCGACGCGTGCACGGCGCGCGCCCGCGCGGGGCCGCGCAGGTCGCCGGCCGCGTGGCTCGCGCGCTCCGCCGCCGCGTAGTACTCGCGTTGGTTGGTCGTCACGGCGTCGCGGCGCTCCGGGTCATCTGCCGATCAGCCGGTAGATGTCCAGCTCCGGCGAGAGGACCTTGAGCAGCAGCAGGATCGCGATCACGACGGCTGCGATCATCGAGAAGACCACCGCCTCGGCCGCGATCCGCGCCGACAGCTCCTTTTGCTTGCGGGGCCGCGCCGGACGCGTCGGGGCCACGCTGGGATAGTCCGCGCCGTCGTCGACGTCTCGGCGCGCGGCCGCGAGGTTGCTCGGGAGGACCAGGCGATCGATGCGGCGCAGCAGCTCGTCGGCGTTCGCCGGCCGGTCTTCACGCTGCTTTGCGAGCATCGAATGGAGGATCAGCTGGTGGAGCTGGTAGGGGACGACGACGCCCTGGTCGAGCAGCGAGGGCGGCGGCTGCCTGAGCTGCGCGCTGGCGATCTCTCTGCGTTCGCCGCGGAACGGCGCGTGGCCCGCGAGCGCTGTGTAGATCGTGCAGCCGAGCCCGTAGAGATCGACGCGGCCGTCCAGCGGCTCCTTGCGGAGCTGCTCGGGGGCCATGTAGGCGAGCGTGCCGGCGTGCGTGTCGACGGCGGCCAGGCCGAGGTCGGTCAGCTTGGCCGCGCCGTCGGCGGTCAGCAGCACGTTGCCCGGTTTGACGTCCCGGTGCACGAGGCCGGCGGCGTGCGCCGCCTTGAGCGCCTGCGCGAGGTCTCGCAGCAGCCGCAGCGCGTGCTCCCAGTCGAGCGGGCCGTCGCGACGGATGCGCTGGGCGAGGCTGCCGCCGGCGACGAGCTCCATCGACAGGTAGTGCGCGCCGCCGCTCTGGCCGACGTCGTAGACCTGGACGAGGTGCGGGTCGCTGAGCCGCGCGGCGGCGCGGGCTTCGGCCAGGAACGCCTGGATCCGCTGGTCGTGCTCGGCGCCCTCGCTCGGCTTGAGGACCTTGAGCGCGACGGTGCGGTTGAGCTGCAGGTGCTGCGCGCGGTAGACCGCGCCGAAGCCGCCTTCGCCGAGCCGCTCGAGGACGCGGTAGCCTTCGATCGCGGGGCCTGCGGCCGGCTCCTCGGGTGCTGCTGCCGGCGTGGAGCTGTGGACGGGACCGGGTGCAGCGGCCTCGAAGCGGGCCGTGACCGATCCGAGCCGGCACTCCTGGCCAGGCGCGAGCTTCAGGCGCGCGACGCGCTCCCCGTCCTGCAGCAGGCCGTGCGTCGACTGCAGGTCGTTGATGCAGACCTTGCCGTCGGAGTAGATCGCGACGCAGTGCTCGCGCGAGACGCTCGCGTCGGCGACGCGGATCCCGCAGCCCGAGCTCCGGCCGATCGTCACCAGCTCGCCGGGCTGCAGCTCGTGACGTTGGCTTCGTCCCTGGACGCGGAGGGTCAGCACGGCGGGGGTCATCCGGCGCGAGGCTACCCGCCCTCGAGGCTGCAGCCAAAGGCACGCATCTCGGCCCGCGCCTGCTATCTTCGGGGCCCGAGAGCTCTCATGTCCATGCACACACTCGCAGCACGTTCGATCGTCCTGGCCCTGGCGGCGTCCTTCCTCGCGCAGCTGCCGGTCGCGCAGCAGCAGCCTGACAGCAAGGCCGGCCCGGTGTTCGAGGACGGCCAGGCGCAGGTCGTCGACGCGTTCCGCAGCCCGCGCGACTGGGTCCGCCACTGGCTCTGGGTCGAGACTGAGTTCGACTCTGACGGGGACGGCAAGTTGGACCGGATGCACGTCGACGTGACGCGGCCCAAGCAGACCGACACCGAAGGGCTGAAGGTCCCGGTCGTCTACGAGACGAGCCCCTACTTCGCGGGCATCGGCTCGAGCGGCCAGGAGTACTTCTGGGACGTGAAGCACGAGGTCTCTGCCGAGCCGCCCGCCCGCGCGGACATGCCGGAGATCAAGTTCCGCTCCAAGCCGGGCATGATCGCCAACGGCGAGGTGAAGACGTGGGTGCCCCGCGGCTTTGCGGTGGTGCACTCGTGCTCGCCGGGCACCGGGTGGTCGCAGGGCTGTCCGACGATCGGCGGCGACAACGAGTCGTTCGCGCCCAAGGCGGTGATCGACTGGCTGTGCGGCCGCGCCAAGGGCTACACGACCGTCGACGGTGACGAGCAGGTCGAGGCCTACTGGTGCACGGGCAAGGTCGGCATGATCGGCACGTCCTACAACGGCACGTTGCCGCTCGCCGCGGCGACCACCGGCGTCGAAGGCCTCGAGGCGATCGTGCCGATCGCGCCGAACACGTCCTACTACCACTACTACCGCAGCAACGGCCTCGTGCGCTCGCCGGGCGGCTACCTCGGCGAGGACGCCGACGTGCTGTTCGACTTCATCCACAGCGGCCACCCCGACAAGCGCGACTACTGCAACGAGAAGGTGCGCGACGAGCTGCTGCTGGCGAACCTGGACCGGGTCACGGGCGACTACAGCGACTTCTGGGCCGGCCGCGACTACCTCAACGACCTCGGTCCGATGAAGGCCGCGTGCCTGATGGCGCACGCGTTCAACGACTGGAACGTGATGCCCGAGCACAGCGTCCGCATCTACGCGGCGCTCAAGCAGAAGGGGCTGCCGTGCATGGCCTACTTCCACCAGAACGGCCACGGCGGCCAGCCGCCGCGCGAGCTGGTGAACAAGTGGTTCAGCAAGTTCCTGTACGGCGTCGACAACGACGTGCTCGACGGCCCGCGCGCGTGGATCGTGCGCGAGGAGGACCGGCGCGACCGGCCGACCAGCTACGCGGATTACCCCAACCCCGCTGCGAAGCCGGTGGTGCTGCGCCCAAGCGGCGACGGCGGCAAGGTCGGCAGCCTCGTGACCGCGAGCATGAGGCTGGCCGGCGAGCAGGTGCTGGTCGACGACGTCGCCAAGGCCGCCAAGGACCACGCACTCGCTGAGGCCTCCGAGCACCGCCTGCTGTTCGCGACCGCGGAGCTGAAGGAGCCGCTGCACATCTCCGGGACGGCCCGACTCAAGATCCGCGTCGCTTCGTCGAAGCCCGCCTGCAACCTGTCGATCATGCTCGTCTCGCTCCCCTGGGAGCGCTCACGCCGGATCACCGACAACGTCATCACGCGCGGCTGGGCAGACCCGCAGAACCACAAGTCGCTGCGCGAGAGCGAGCCGCTCAAGCCCGGCGCCTGGTACAACCTGGAGTTCGACCTGCAGCCCGACGACCAGGTCATCCGCGCAGGGCAGAAGATCGGCCTGATGATCTTCTCCAGCGATCCGGAGCACACGCTGCATCCGAAGGCCGGCACCGAGCTCACGGTGGACCTGTCGGCGACCCAGCTGACGCTGCCGGTGGTGGGCGGCGAAGCCGTCCTCAGGAAGGCGATCGGCGCGAAGTAGCGCGCCGCGCCCGGCGAACCCGCAGTCCGCTGCGGCGGCGGACGCTCTCAGCGACGGCGAAGATAGAAGCGCGCCCGCAGGACCTCCCGGCGGTCGCGTTCAACGTCACGAAAGCGCGGCGCGAACGAAGCGATGTCGGCGTCGCTCAGCGCGAGGCGCGCCCCCTCGCGGACCCCTCGCACCTCGAAGCCGTTGCGCTCGAAGTAGTCGCGGAAGGCGAGCGGAGCGATCCGATTGCAGCCGAAGGCCATCTGCTGCTCCGCTGCCTCGCGGAGGAACTGAAGCTGGAAGAGCTCCTTGTCGGCGTAGCATCGGTGGTCGACGCCGTCGATGTTGTGCACGCACAGCGCTCCGGGGCGCGTGACCTCAGCCATGTCCGCGATCAGCGCGTCGGGCTCGGGGACGTGCTCAAGCAGGCTGTTGCTGACGAGGACATCGACGGAGCCTGGTTCGATGCCGGCAGCCGCGAGCGGCTGCTGGACGAAGTCCAGCCGGCTGCGGTCGACACCGGTGACGTCACCGGCTGCCAGCTTCTCGACGTCGAAGCCGTCGATGCGGTCCAGGATGTCAGCGATCGTGCCGGGTAGGTGGGGGCGACTCGTCCTGGTGACGGCGGCGCAGAGGACCGTGTAGAGCGCGCGGACCGCGAGCTCCAGGGACTCGAGCTCGTCGAGGTCCACGCCGACGCCGCTCTGTGCGCCAGCTAGAAGCAGCGCGAAGAGTCCGCCGACGGGGTTGAGGCCGTCGCAGCCGACGTCCACGCAGCGCGCACCCTGCAGCTGCTCGAAGCCCGGAGACATGTCGGGGTGCTCCTGCAGGTTGACGAGGTGCACCATGGACTTCGCCGCCGAATAGCGGTTGTTGGGCTGCGACACGTGCAGCCCGAGCTCTGCGGAGAGGATGCCCAACAGGCGAGCAACGGGCGGCGACTCGAGCGCGGCCGGCCGTTCTCGGAGCGCCTGGATAAGCTCGCCGGCCAGGTCATGGATGCTGGCCTTGATCCGTGCGCCGCCACGGAAGCGCACACTCCCTGCGGTGTGATCAGTCACGCCGTAACCTCTTCGCTGCTGCGCCCTAGCGCAGATTCCATCTGCGCGACGCTAGCGGCTCTCGCCGCTGAGTGGAACCCCCCGCTCGTGCGGGCAAGCGACGCTACATGTTGCGCCGGTACTGCCCGCCGACCGCGTAGAGCGCCTGCGACATCTGTCCGAGGCTGCAGGTCTTGGCCGCGTCCATCAGGCTCGCGAAGACGTTCTCACCCGCCAGCGCCGCCTGCTGCAGCGCGGCCAGCGCGCCCGCCGACTCGAGGCCGCTGGCTGCTTGGTGGCTCTTGAGGTCGTCGATCTGCGCCCACTTCTCGGCGTCGGTCGAGCGCATGACCTCGCGCACGACCTGGATGGGGGAGCCGTCTTTTCCGAGGAAGGTGTTCACGCCGATGATCGGCATCTCGCCGGACGCCTTCTTGCCCTCGTAGAGCATCGACTCGTCCTGGATCTTGGAGCGCTGGTACATCGTCTCCATCGCGCCCAGCACGCCGCCGCGCTCGCTGATCCGTTCGAACTCTTGGTAGACGGCCTCTTCGACGAGGTCGGTGAGCTCTTCGATCACGAACGAGCCCTGCAGCGGGTTCTCGTTGCGGGCCTGCCCCAGCTCCCGGTTGATGATC
>CAZTQF010000164.1:0-6207 GCA_964615255.1 uncultured candidatus Brocadiaceae bacterium
GGCTCGGCCCGCACCGGCGGCACCGGCCTCGGACTCGCCATCGCGCGCGAGCTGACGGTGGCGCATGGCGGCAGTTTGCGGTTGGCGGCGACCGGCGCAACGGGTACACGCTTTATTGTCGACCTGCCCAAAGCGGCATGGCGGAACGAAAAACGGAGACAATCGGCATGACGACCAGCCCGCGCGGCCACGCAGTCTGGGACCCCGGCCAGTATCACAAGTTTGGTGATCACCGCCTTCGCCCTGCGCTCGAAGATCGTGCGCGAGGTGCGACACTACTTCGACTCGCGCGACTACCAGGAGGTCGAGACGCCGATCCTGCAGCCGCTGTTCGGCGGCGCCGCGGCGCGGCCGTTCACGACCCACCACAACGCGCTCGACATGCCGCTGTTCCTGCGCATCGCGCCGGAGCTGTACCTCAAGCGCCTCATCGTCGGCGGCATGGAGCGCGTCTACGAGATCGGCCGCGTGTTCCGCAACGAGGGCATCAGCACCCGGCACAACCCTGAGTTCACCATGCTGGAGAGCTACGAGGCGTGGGCGGACTACAAGGACATCATGGAGCTCGTCGAGGGCCTGTTCGGCCACCTCGTCGACGTGGTGCTGGGCGGCGACGGCAAGGTGACCTTCCGAGACCAGGACTACGACCTCAAGCCGCCGTTCCAGCGCGCGCGCTACCTCGACCTGTTCGCCGAGAAGAACCCCGGCGTCGACTGGTTCGATCACGACCAGGTGCTGGCGCGCGCCGAGGAGCTCGGGCTCAAGACGGACGGCATCGAGCCGCACAAGCTCGCCAACGACGTCTTCGAGGAGACCGTCGAAGACACGCTCACCGGCCCGGTCTTCGTGCATGACTACCCGACGGCCATCAGCCCGCTCGCCAAGCGGATGGCGAACGATCCGCGCGTCACCGAGCGGTTCGAGCTGTTCGTCGCCGGCATGGAGCTGGGCAACGCGTTCTCGGAGCTCAACGACCCGATCGACCAGGAGCAACGCTTCGAGGCCCAGGTCGTCGACAAGGACGACGAGACCCCCGGCGAGGTCGACGTCGACTACGTGACGGCGCTGGAGTACGGCATGCCGCCGACGGGCGGTCTGGGGATCGGCATCGACCGGCTGTGCATGCTGCTGACCGGGTCGACGTCGATCCGCGACGTCGTGCTCTTCCCGCTGCTGCGACGCGTCGACCCGCGCGCGGCAGCCAACCCTGCCGACGCGGACGCAGGCGAGCCCCCGTCCGAGGCCGACGCCGCGCAGTGAGCCCGACGTGATCCCCGCCTTCAGCCCGTTCCTCGCGGTGCGCTACCTGGTGACGCGCCGCATCAACGTCCTCGGGGTCTGCGGGGTGGCGTTCGCGGTCTGGGCGATGCTTGTGGTCGACGGCGTCTTCACCGGCTTCGTCACCGACATCCACGAGGACGTCCGAGCCAGCTCGCCTGCGCTGCTCCTCACCCAGCTGCCGCACGAGACCGGCTACGAGGCCCTGCGGGTCGCGCTCGAAGCCGACGGTGACGTCGAGACGACGGCGCCTCGGCTGCGGCACCACGGGCTGCTGCAGCCGGTGCGCGCAGGCGCGGCCGGCCGGCAGGCGCGGAGCTCGCAGCTGGAGTTCGAGCAGGCGCGCACCAGCAACGGGTTCGCGGTGCTGATGGGCATCGACCCGCAGCGGGAGCCTCAGGTCGTGCAGCTCGGCGCGTGGCTCGACCGCGGACCCGAGCAGATCGCCCGCCGGGGCCGGCGCGACCCGCGCGCGGTGGTCTTCGACGAGCCGGACGAGCGGCGCCTGCAGGAGCTGCTGGTCCCGGACGAGGTCGAGTACGCCGCCCGCGCGGCGGCCGGGCTGCCGCGGGACCCGGACCCGACGCGTCACCGCAGCGCGTGGCCCGGCATCTTGCTCGGCTGGCCGCGCGTGTTCGCGAACGCGCGCGCCGTGCACGGCGACCCGTTCGACGTGCTGTGCGTCGCGTTTCCGACCGAGGACGAGCAAGGCGCGGTCATGCGCCCGCACACGACCCGGATGGCCTTCGCGGGCTGGTTCAGCGCCGGCAGCCGGATGTTCGACGAGACGACCGCGCTGGTCCCGATCGAGACCCTGCGGACCATGCTCGGCCACGACGCCTTCGACCCCAGCAGCACGGACCTCGTGACGGACGTGGCGATCCGCCCCCGCGGCGGGCTCACGCTGCCGGAGCGCGACGCGCTGCGCGGACGCCTCCAGGCAGCGGCCCAGGCCGCGCTCCCGCCGGGCAGCCCGCCGTGCGAGGTGCTCGACTGGCGGCAGCAGAACCAGACGTTCCTGTCGGCCGTCGCCCAGGAGCAGGCCATGATGGAGCTCGTCTTGTTCGTGGTGATGCTGGTCTCGGCCTTCGTCATCTACACGACGCTCCACATGATGGTCACGCAAAAGGTCAAGGACATCGGCATCGTCGCCGCCGTCGGCGGCAGCCCCGCCGGCATCGGCGGCGTCTTCCTGATCGGCGGCGTGGTCGTGGGCGTCGTCGGCACGGCGCTCGGCGTCGCGGCCGGGCTCCTCTCCTCGATCTGGCTCAATCCGGCCAACGAGTGGCTCTACGAGACCTTCGGCGTCGAGCTGTTCCCGCGCGGCCTGTTCGACCTGGACGGCGTGCCGTGTCACCTCGAGCCGTCGTGGGTCGTGACGGTCGCCGTCGGCGCCGTGCTGCTGGCCGTCGTCGTCGCCTTCCTGCCGGCGCGCAAGGCCGCCCGACTCAACCCCGTCACCGCGCTGTCGTTCGAATGAGCCCCGTCCTGCAGAGCTGCGGCGTGCACAAGAGCTACGCGATTGCAAAGCGCGAGATCCCGGTGCTCCGGGGCGTCGACCTCGCCGTCGAGCACGGTGAGAAGGTCGCGCTGCTCGGCGCGTCGGGGGCCGGCAAGTCGACCCTGCTGCACCTGCTCGGGCTGCTCGACACGCCGACCCGCGGCGAGGTGCGCTACGACGGCCGCGCCGTACAGGACCTCCCGGTCGGCGCGCGCGCGCGCCTGCGGCACGAGCACGTCGGCTTCGTGTTCCAGTTCTACCACCTGATCCCCGAGCTGACCGCGCTGCAGAACGTGGCGCTCGCGCGGATGATGGGCACCTCGGTGCTGAGCTACCTACCGCGCCGCAGGCAGTGCCGCGCGCAGGCCACCGAGATGCTCGAGAAGGTCGGCCTCGGAGAGCGGCTGCACCACCGACCGAGCGAGCTGTCGGGCGGCGAGCGGCAGCGGGTCGCGATCGCGAGAGCGCTGTTGGCCGAGCCGAAGATCGTGCTCGCAGACGAGCCGACCGGAAACCTCGACTCACAGACCGCCGCCGGCGTCGTCGAGCTGATGTTCTCGATCCAGCGCGAGCGCGGGCTCGCGTTCCTGCTGGTCACGCACGACGAGCAGCTGGCGCAGCGGTGCGACCGGATCATCCGGATGAAGGACGGCGTCGTGACCGCGCAGGAACAGGTGCGCTGATGTACCGCCTGTTCCTCGCGGTCCGCTACCTGCTGACGCGCCCCGTCAACCTGCTGGGCATGGCAGGCATCCTGATCAGCGTGTGGGCGCTGGTCGTCGTCGTCTCGCTGTTCAGCGGCTTCCTCCAGGTGATCGAGGATCACGTGCGCTCGGCGACCTCGGACGTGGTGGTGAGCGAGGTCCCGGCGTGGACCCGCTGGCCGGACCTGCAGGCCGCGCTCGCCGACGACCCCAACGTCGCCGCGGCAGCGCCTCGGGTGCTGCACTACGGCATGCTGACGCCGCCTGGCCGGCGCCCGCCGCCAGCGCCGCTCCCCGGCAAGGGCGCGTTGCACGGGGGCGACCAGCCGTTCCTGTTCGTCTACGGCGTCGACGCCGCGCTCGAGGCCGCGGCGACCGACCTGGAGCGCTGGCTCACCGCAGCCGAGATCCCCGCGGCGCTGCGGGTCGACGACGTCACCGCGCCGCTCGCGCCGCTCGACGGGGCGCCCGCCGTCCTGATCGGCCTCGAGCGCATGCAGAAGGAAGGGCTCACGGTCGGCGACGCGATGCGGCTGACGACCGCGCGCATGGCAGAGACGAGCGACGGCCGGGTCCGGCCGGTCAAGATCGAGATCGACCTCCGGATCGGCGGCGCCTACCGCACCGAGCACGGCGGCTTCGACGGCAGCAACGTGTTCGTCGCGCTCGACACGCTGCGGGCGCCGCTCTATCCCGGCGAGCCCGCGCGCGTCCAGGAGGTCGCCGTCCGGCTCCGCGACGGCGAGCAGCTCGAAGAGACCGCCGCGCGGCTGTCCCGCACCCTGCAGCGCGTGACCGAGCGGGACGGCCGCGGCTACGGCCGCGTCCAGACGTGGCAGGAGCGCAACGTGCAGTTCCTCGCCAACGTCGCGCACCAGCGAGGCCTGATGAAGATCGTGCTGGTCGTCATCATGGTGGTCGCGGCGTTCTTGATGCTGGCGACGCTCTCGATGATGGTCACCGAGAAGACCTCCGACATCGGGATCCTGACGGCGATGGGCGGCACGCCGGGCGGCGTCACCATGGTCTTTCTGTCCTGCGGCCTCGTGATCACGCTCTGCGGCGTCGCGCTCGGCCTCGGCGCGGGCGTGCTGACCGCGACCTATCTCGAGGAGATCCGGCAGGCCGTGCTGTGGTCGACGGGCGTCGACCTGTTCCCGCTGGATGTCTACAACCTGCAGCGGGTGCCGTGTCGGATCGAGCCGCTCTGGCTCCTGCAGGTGGCGACGATGGCGCTCGTGACGGGCCTGGTCGTCTCGACTCTGCCCGCCCTGCGCGCCGCGCGCCACGACCCGCTGGTCTCGCTGCGCGGCGTCTGAGCGCTTGTCCCCCGCCATGGCTTTCCCCGCTCGCAACCGACTGCTCGCGACGCTCGCGCTCGGGCTCCCCGTCGCCGGGTGCGTGGCGCCCGAGGAGCCGGGCCGGATCCCGACCATGCCGACGGCGCGGCGGCTGCTGGCCGCGGAGTTCGGCGCGCAGGCCACGGCCGAGCGCCTCGACCGCATCACGGCCGCGCCGCGCGCGCTGGTGGACTCGGTGCGCTGGCCGACCGCGTGGAGCCGAGGGCGGCGCCCGCTCCAGAGCGAGCTGAACCGGGCCGCGACGCTGCCACGAACCCTCGCGGCCGGCGCAAGCGCCGAGCTGCAGCGGCGGCCGCGCCGGACCGGCTGGTGGACCGGGGCGGTGCTCGACTGGGAACAGGACCTCGCGAACGACCTCGACCTCACCATGCGGCTGTTGGCCACCAGCCCGCGGCCGCTGGGCGAGATCCGCGACCGGACGCACCGCGTCGACCCGGCGGATGACGGCCCGGAGCCCACCTTCTGGGAGCGGCTGCGACGTCGCCTCCGCCTCTGAACCGGCGCCCGTGAACTTCCTGCTGATCGAGGCGCACGAGCTCGACGACGACGGCCGCGCGGTGCTGCGGGGCCGCCGCGCGCGCCACGTGGTCGAGGTGCTGCACGCCGAGGTCGGCGCGCGGCTGCGCGCGGGCGTCGTCGACGGCGCGCTCGGCGAAGCGGTGGTCGAACGGCTGGGGCCCGGCGAGGTCCAGGTCCGCGTCCGCGTCGAGCGCTTGTCTGCGCCTGCGACCGACACGCTGCTGCTCGCGGCCCCTCGCCCCAAGGTCTTGCTGCGCATGTTGTCGCACGCCGCCGCGCTCGGCTTCGGGAGGATCGTGCTGTTCCGCAGCTGGCGGGTCGACAAGAGCTGGCTGCAGAGCCGCGCGTTCGACGTCGATGCGCAGCGCGAGCAGCTGCTCTTGGGCCTGGAGCAGGCCGGCCGGACCCGGATGCCGGAGGTGCTGCGGTTCGACCGCTTCAAGCCGATGGTCGAGGACGAGCTCCCGGACCTCGGGCTGCCGCCGCTGCGGTTCGTCGCGCACCCGTCCGCGCCGACGCCGACGGCGGCGCTCGCGGCGGTGCGGGGGCCGTTCGCGCTGGCGCTGGGACCCGACGGTGGCCTGCTGGACTACGAGGTCGCGCAGCTGCGCGGCGCGGGATTCCACGCGGTGAGCGCCGGCCCGCACCCGCTGCGGACCGAGACCGCGCTCGCCGTCCTCCAGGGGCAGCTGGACCTGCTGCGCTGCGCGCCGGCGCGGCGCTAGCGCGCGCCGTACTGGGTCGCGTAGTAGTCCTGGTAGGCGCCGCTGCGCACGCGCTCCCACCAGTCCTTGTTGTCGAGGTACCAGCGGACCGTCTGCTCCAGACCTTGCTCGAAGGTGAA
>CAZTQF010000165.1:0-6190 GCA_964615255.1 uncultured candidatus Brocadiaceae bacterium
CGGGCGGCATGGGCGCCTCCTTGCGCTGCTCCGTGTCTTCGAATTTGTTCGAGCTACGCACAGGCTGGGTCTCCAGGTGGCGACAGCCGCGACCCGCAAGCCGCTTATTCTCGCGCTGTTACAGGCATGTGTCCCCGCTGCCGTCGGGAGTTCCCGACCACCGACGTGGAGGCTTTGGTGCGTAGGGTTGCCATCTGCTCAGCAGGTGCTTTTCTCTTACTGGGAAGAATCCGAGCCAACCGGACAGCGCCGCACCTGTCGCTGACGAAATACCGGCTTGGCTTCTGTGAGCAACCAACCCACACCCCTCTCCGTCATGTCACGCCAGGGCCGTCAGACGCTGTACCGGCTGGTCGAGAGTCTCTGCATCTTCGCAGCGATTCTGGCGGGTCTGTACGGAGCGAGCGACGGCCTCGTCTTCGACACGAGCACCGGCGGGAAGCTCGCCGCGATCGTCGCGGCCTTCCTCGGCGCGTGGCATGTCATCTCCAGGCGGTTCGGCGCGCGTGCGGTCTCGCCGCGGCGCAATCTGGCGGTCGCTGTCAAGAGGTCGCTCGAGGCGTGGCTCGTGACCTGTGGCCTGATGGGCTTCCTGGTCATCACCATGGTCGTGCCCGTTGGATTCAACGCCTGGATCACGCTCGCGGTCGGCGCAGGCGGCCTCGCCTTCCTCCAGCTGGTGTCGTCGGTCTCGCAGCTGGTGCCCGGTTATACCCGCGTCTCCACGCTCGTGATCGGCAGCTGTCCGAGCACGCGCGCGCTGACGGCCAGCCAAGACGCACACGATGCGTTCCGCTACTGCGGCTTCCTGCCGTTCGCGAACGAAGACCCGCGGCAGATGCCGCACTTGCGTTGCCTCGGAGAGATCCAGGACCTGGCCGAGGTGATCAGCACCCACGAGGTCCGCGCCGCGATCGTCAGTCCGTCGGACAGCGCGATCACGGGCGAAGTGCACCGCGCCATCGACACCTGCGAGTCGCTCGGCCTGCAGACGCACTACTTCCCGTCGTTCCTCGACTCCTCCGACATGCGGGTCGGCATGGCCTGGAGCGCAAACCGCCCCGGCCTCAGCGTGCAGATGCTGGGCGAAGCCTCCGTCAAGGCAGCCTGCAAGCGCGCGATCGACGTCGTCGGGAGCGCGCTGGGGATCCTCGCGCTGCTGCCCGTCTTTGTGCTGTGCGCGGCGGCCGTGAAGTTGACCAGCAAGGGTTCGATCTTCTACCGCCAGACCCGGGTCGGCGCGGCGGGCAGCACCTTCAGCTGCTTCAAGTTCCGCACCATGTATGTCGGGGCGCACGCCCAGCAGGCGATGCTGCGGGCGCAGAGCCTGCAGGACGGCCCGGCCTTCAAGATCAAGCACGACCCGCGCATCACGCCGATCGGCCGGGTCCTCCGGAAGTTCAGCCTCGACGAGCTGCCGCAGCTGTTCAACGTCCTGTTGGGCGACATGAGCCTCGTCGGCCCGCGGCCGCCGATCCCGAGCGAGGTCGAGGAGTACTCGTGGTGGCAGCGCCGCCGCATCGCGATCAAGCCCGGGCTCACCTGCATCTGGCAGGTCTACGGCCGCAACTCCGTGTCGTTCAAGCGCTGGGTCGAGATGGACCTCTACTACATCGACAACTGGTCGATCTGGATGGACCTCAAGCTGATCGCGCAGACCTTCAAGGTCGTGCTCCGCGGCACCGGCATGTGAGCCGGAGGGCGCGCGTCGTCAGCGCGCCGCAGCCATCAGCGCCTCGACGTCTCGCACGGACTTGGGCGCCGCCTCGGTGAGCACTTCCGGGCCCGCCCTGTCTACGAGGACGTCGTCTTCGATCCGTACGCCGATGCCGCGCAGCTCGCGCGCGACGCTGCGGTCGTCGGCGCGGAAGTAGAGCCCGGGCTCGACCGTCAGCACCGCGCCGGCCGGCAGGCGGGCAGGCTCCCCGCCGAGCGCCTCGTAGCCGCCGACGTCGTGCACGTCGCGGCCGAGCCAGTGGCTGGTGCCGTGCATGTAGAAGGGCCGGTACGCGTCGGACTTCACCAGCTTGGCGGCATCACCGCGCAGCACGCCGAGCTTGACGAGGCCCCGCGTCAGCGCGCGCACGCAGGCGCGATGGGCGGCGTCCCACGGCGCCCCTACCTTGCACGCTCGGATGCCGGCGAGCTGCGCTCGCAGCACGACCTCGTAGACCGCCCGCTGCGGCGCCGAGAACACGCCGTTGACCGGGAACGTCCGCGTCACGTCGCCCGTCATGCCCTCGACCTCGGCGCCGGCGTCGATCAGCAGGAGGTCCCCGGTGCGCATCCGACGGGCGTTCTCGTGGTAGTGCAGGACGCAGGCGTTGGCGCCGCTCGCGACGATCGACGGATAGCCGTTGCGCGGGCTGCCGGACCGCCGGAACGCTCCCTCGAGCGCAGCCTGCGCCTCGTATTCGAACATCCCGGGCCGCGTCGCGCGCATCGCGGCGATGTGCCCTGCGCAGGTCACCACCGCCGCACGGCGCATCGACGACAGCTCCGCGGCGTCCTTGACCAGGCGCTGCGCCGCGAGGGCAGGTGCTGGGTCCTTCAGCGTCGGGTGCGCGGCGAGGCGCGCACGCCGCCGCCGCTGCGCGACGGTCCGAAACACCTCGAAGAGGTGCTCGTCGAAGCGCTCGTCGCGACCGAACGTGTGGAACAGGACGCCGCTGTTGTCGACGAGGTCTACGAGCGCAGCCCAGAGCTCGTCGATCGGGCGCGCCTCGTCGACGCCGAAGCGCTGCCGCGCGCCTCGCACCCCGTAGCGCTTGCCGTCCCAGGTCTCGCGCGTGCGGTCCTTCGGACGAACGAACAGCACCGCGTGGTGTTCCCGCCGGCTCCGTCGCCACGCCACCAGCACCGCTTCGGGCTCAGGGAACCCGGTCAGGTAGTGCATGTCCGAGCCCGGCCGGAACTCGTGGTGGACGTCGCCGTTCCGCGTGGCCTCGGTCGCTGTGGGCAGGATCAAGAGCCCGTCGCCGAGCGCGTTGAGCAGCCGCTGGCGGCGGGCGCGGTGCAGGGGAGGATCCAGGTGTGCGTCTCGGCTCACTGCGGGCGAGTTTGCCCGCACGCGGCAGCGCTGCGCAAGCCTCAGACGGCCATGGAATCGACGACGGACGACTGCACGCCGGTGCCCCCGGCTTTCTTGGTGACCATCAGGAACTCGACCGAGAACGCGTGGCCGTCGATCGTGAACGGCGCGTGGAAGCACAGGTCGTCGCTGACGGTCCGCCGCTGCAGGTCGTCGCCGACGTAGACGCTCGGGATCGAGATGTCGAACAGCGGCGCCTTCTGGAACAGCTCGGTCTTGATGCTGCCGCCGACCATGTTGGTCAGCTCGCCGATCGCGTCGACGACGTCCTCGTCCGACAGCTCGGACGGCTCCATCATCAGCAGCGAGGCGACGGCCTTGTCGGCGAGCGCTCGCGGCAGGAACAGCGAGATCGACCCGGTCAGGAAGCCCGCTACGCCGATGCTCCCGATGACCTCTGCCTTGCGCATCTGCGCTTTCTCGACCGTGACGGCGCCCGCGGAGACGCGCAGCCCCATCATCGTCTTGAACACTTCACCGGTCGCCTTGGTGATGCACCGTCCCATGTCCTGGTCGAGGGAGAACCCGGGAAGGTTTGACTTGTAGTCCTCGATGAGCCCCTCGATGCGACCGAGGAGCTGATCTGTGCCGTGGCTCTTCGCGAGCACCAGGTTCGCGCCCGCAGCCCGACACCGCTCAGCCGTCGCTTCGTCCTCCATCGCCGTGAAGATCACGATCGGCAGGTCCGCCTGCGCGCGCTTCGCGCGGACGACTTCGACGAGCTCGACGCCCTCGCACTCCCCGACGATGTAGTCCGTCAGGATGAGGTCGACGTCGTGGCGGATGAAGGCCTGATAGGCGCTGAGCATGTCCGACACGGCGACGACCGTGATCCCCGCGCTCTCGAAGTGGGCGCTCAGGACCTTCGTGAGCGTAGCTGAGTCGTTGACGAGCAAGATCGTGTGCAAGGTTCCTCTCCTCCCGGTTGGGTCGAGGACAGACATCGACCTGGCGGCGATCTGTCTTGACGGGCGCAAACACCTGCGGGAGATCCCGCGGGCCCGAGTGCGAATCCGGCCGGCGCGCGCAGCGGCGCCGCTCAGAAGAACGGCACCTCGATGAAGACGTCGGGCTCCGCCCACGACACAGGCACCTCGACGATCAGCGGCGCGAAGCCGAGCGCGTCGATCTCCAGGACGACCAACGCCTCGTCTTCGTCATAGGCCGAACCGAGGATCGCCGCGCCGAAGCCGTCCTCGACGAAGCCGACGCCGGCGTCTGCGAGCACGTACTCGTCGAGCAGGACGCGGCCGAAGGTGTCGGTCGAGTACCAGTCGAGATACGGACTGACGCAGGTGCAGCCCGACCACTCCTGGTCTGCCTCGACGACCCGAACCGAGACGTTCTCCCAGGCGAGGTTGGTGAACGGGTCATAGACCTCGACCAGGATCGAGGTCAGCCGTGGCGGCTCGACGACGACGGTCGCGCGGCGGCTCCGGCTGCCGCAGGCGGCCAAGAGCAGGGTCGAGAAGAGGAGCAGCAGCAGGTGGGGTCGCATTCTTGGTTCTCCTGGCAGGCGCGTGATGAGCAAGCGACGTGCCGCGCGAGGCTCACAGAACGCCTGCGCCAGCCCAGGGCGCGGGCGCCCCAGCACCCGCAGCGTGTACCTCACGCAGGACACCGCCGTGCGCCCTCGCGCGACACGACGACACCCAGCGCAGGCGCGCTACGAATGTGGCAGCCTCTCGCTCGACCGGAAGTAGGTCAGCAGCTGCTCGATCACCTCCATGGCCTTGCCGTGGAAGTGGTTGTTGGCGACGACGATCGCGCGGGTCGCGTCCCTTGCGATGCGCTCGACCCGACCACAGAGCTGCCGGACCTCGTCGTCGGAGTAGCGCCAGTCGTAGACCTCGTCGCGACCTGCGCCGCGGCGGAACCACGCCCGGTTGCGACCGTGCAGCCGAAAGTAGGCGACGCCTTCGGCGCGCACGCCGGTCACGTCACGCGAGAAGCCGCCGACCATGCCCGGGTAGTCCAACTCCAGCAGCCCGACGCCGAGGTCGCGCGCCGCGTCGAGCGCGGCGGCGGCGTTCCAGCTGCGGTGACGGACCTCTGCGAAGACCCGCGCCGTGCCGCAGAAGCCGTCGACGATGCGCCCGAGCAGCTCCCGCGCCGACTCGTCGAACACCAGCTCGTGACCGAACTGCGCGAGCACCCCGTCGAGGGTGCTGCGCGGGGGGAGGAAGCCGGTCTCCATCCCCTGCTCGAGGAGCTCCCGCACTCCATCCAGATGAGCGGGCACCTGGGAGAGGCGGGCGAGGTAGTCGTCGAAGTCCCCCTCCCGCTCGAAGCGCATGCGCTGATGGAAGGCGGGGAGCCAGAGCTGGGGGCCGCTCCGCTGGTGGATCGGCGCGAGGTGGGTGTGAAGGCGGAACGCATCGACGCGCTCGCTCAGCTCTTCGGCGAGGAGGCTCACATCGAGGCGGAGCTGCTCGTCGAGTCCCCGGGTGTCGAGGGAGCTCAGCTCCTTGTAGAGCTGGAACTCCTCCTCGACCTGCTGCCGACGCACCTCCGGCCCCTCCCGCGGAAAGCGGCGATCCGCGGTCCGGTCTCCGTGGCTCGAGGCGAGGAAGGGGGACCGCGCGAGGGTGGCCCGCCAGTACCGATCGAGCGCCGCGAGGGCGCGCGTTCGCCGCACCTGAAACTCGGGGGCCCCATCCTCGGGGACTTCGACCTCGGGGGCCCCAATCTCGGGGGCTCCACCCGCAGGAGTCGTCTGCGCCCCGAGGCGGGAGTGCGGCGCGGACAAGGGAGCCCCGAGCAGCAGAGCGGCGAGGACCACGCCCCCGAGCGGGAGCCGGAGGGCGGCGCCCCCGACCGGGGGAACGACACGACCGAAGGGGAGGATCCGAGGCAAGGGGTCTCCGTTCCGACCTCCGGCCCCGGGCGCTCCGCGGGGGGACGGTCGTCAGCCGCGCGAGGTCGCGCGGCGGGCGGTCTTTCGGGTCGAGGTCTTCCGACCGGTCTTTCCGTTCGCCTTCCCGGCGCTCTTCGCGGTCTTCCCCCCGCCGGAGCGGGATCGCGAGAGGGAGGACTTGCGGCGGCGGACGCGGGCGAGCACCGCTTCGGTGAACTCCTCGGTCCCGGCGCTCCCGCCGA
>CAZTQF010000166.1:0-6184 GCA_964615255.1 uncultured candidatus Brocadiaceae bacterium
GCGCGCCCAACAACTACTTCAACCTCACCGTCGACAACGCTTGGCGCGCCGACGACTGGTTCGTGATCGGTCTGCCTTGGGCCGGGGGCTGGCCTGTTGCTGGCCGGATCGATTCTGGACACGCAACGGGCGACCTCGCCGCTAACGTGCAGCAGGGCATCACGCGGCTGCTGCACAGCAACGGCACCAGCCTCGCGGACGTCCTCGCCGACCCGACAGGCGAGACCATGTGGCAGGACTCGGCCAACGACCTGGTGTGGGTCAAGCACGTCGGCGGCATGACGCTGAACGTCCCCAATTACGACGGGGTCAGCGACGCGAGCCTGTTCCGCACGCACCAGCTGCGCCTCTACCGACCCTGATGCGGCTCGCGCTGCATGCCCGCAGCCGGCATGCTCGCGCGGCATGTTCCGTCAGCTGTTCGAGGTCCTGGTGCTGCCGCCCGCGTCGGCGATCGCGCTGTTCGGCCTCGCGATGCTGGTCAAGCTGCGGCGACCGGGGCTCGGCCGGCTGCTCGCCGGCCTCGCCATCGCGTGGCTGTGGCTGGCGTCGACGCCGTTCGTCGGCGGCCTCTTGCTCTGCTCGCTGCAGCGCTACCCGGCGCTGTCGGCGACCGGTCCCTTGCCCGACGCGCAGGCGATCGTCGTGCTCGCCGCCGGAGCGGACCGCGTCGGGGCCGAGTATGGCCGGCCGGTGATCGGACCGATGACCCTGCGCCGGCTGCGCTACGCAGCCGCGCTGCAGCGACGGACGGGCTTGCCGATGTTGGTGAGCGGCGGCCGGCCAGCAGCGGACGCGCCGAGCCTCGCCGAGATGATGGCGCGGACGGCCGCGGAGGAGCTGGGCGTCGAGGTGCGTTGGCAGGAGCGGCGATCCGCGAACACTCTTGAGAACCTCCAGTTCAGCGCGCAGCTGCTGCGCTCCGAGGGCCTCGAGCGCGCGTATCTGGTCACCAGCGCGTGGCACATGCCGCGCGCCGCAGACGCGGCGCGACGATTCGGCTTGGAGCCGGTCCCGGCGCCGACCGCGTTTCGCGCGGGAGTCTTCGCCGGCTGGCGCAGCTTCGTCCCCCACTGGAACGGGCTGCGCGACACCTGCCTCGCCATGCACGAGTGGGGCGGCCGGATCGTCTACGCGCTGACGCCGTAGCTCCCGGTCGAAGCACCCCTGGCCGCCTGATTTCTGGCAGTCATGGCTTGCTCCGCGCGGCCGCCACACGCATAATCATGCACCTCTTACGCATGAATATGCACGCATGAGTGAGCGCCAGCACCGCCGAGACCACATCCTGAAGCTGATCGGGCGCACCCGCGTGACCAGCCAGGCGCAGCTGCAGGAGCTGCTCGCGGCCAAGGGGATCGAGGCCAACCAGGCGACGCTCTCGCGCGACCTGCGCGACCTCGCCGTCGTCAAGGCGGCGACGGGCTACCAGCTCCCGCTGTTCGCGAGCGGCGCGTCGGCCGACACGCTGCAGACCAGCGTGTGGCACGCGGTGCAGACGTGGCTCCGCGACGCGAAGCCGGCGCAGAACCTGCTCGTGCTGCAGACCCCCGCCGGCGGCGCGCAGCCGCTCGGCCTCGCGCTCGACAACGCCGGGCTGCCCGAGATCGTCGGCACCGTCGCGGGCGACGACACCGTCTTGGTCGTCTGCCCGAGCGAAGCCAAGGCCCGCCGGCTGCAGCGCACGCTGCTGCAGCACGTAGAGCAGGCGAGGAGTGCGACGTGAAGACCTGCGCGATCGTGGGCGCGACGGGCTACACCGGCCAGGAGCTGATCGCCCTGCTCCAGCGGCACCGAGCGCTGCGGGCCAGCGTGCTGATGACCGCGCGCCCGGGCGTGCAGCCGGAGCAGGAAGGCGTCGACGCGCTCGACCTCGGCCGGCTGGCGGACGTCGACGGCGTGTTCCTCTGCACTCCGCACGGCGCGGCGAGCCGCGTCGCGCGGGCCGCGCTCGAAGCCCAACGCCCGGTCGTGGACCTCTCCGCAGACTTCCGCCTCCGGGACCCGGCGCTGTTCGCGGCGACCTACGGCGACGAGCACGCCGCGCCGGACCTGCTGGGCGACGCCGTCTACGGGTTGACCGAGCACGCTCGCGCGCACGTCCAGGCGGCCTCGCTGGTCGCGAACCCCGGCTGCTACCCGACGTCGATCCTGCTCCCCCTGCTGCCGCTCGCGACGGCCGGACTGCTTGCCGAGACCGCCCCTGTGATCGCCGACAGCAAGAGCGGCGTCAGCGGGGCGGGCAAGGCGCCCAGCGAGCGCACGCACTTCGGCAGCGTCCACGAGAACTTCCTCGCCTACGGGATCGGCCGCCATCGCCACGCGCCGGAGATCGCGCAGGAGCTCGGACGAGCGGTCGTGTTCACCCCCCACCTCCTGCCGGTCTTCCGCGGCATCTTGAGCACGATCTACGTCCAGCCGCCGGCCGGCGTCGGCGCCGACGACCTGCGCGCTTGCCTTTGGGACCGCTACCGCGCGGAGCCGTTCGTGCAGGTCATGGACGCCGGCACCCCGGAGCTCCGTGACGTGCGCGGGACGAACCTCTGCAAGATCGCGGTCGACGCGAGCGGGCCCCTGTGCGTGATCACCAGCGCCATCGACAACCTCGTCAAGGGAGCGGCCGGACAGGCGCTCCAGAACATGAACCTGATGCTCGGACTCGAGGAGACGGAGGGCCTGCTGTGAGGATCCTGGTGAAGATCGGCGGCGCCCAGCTGGAGCACCCCGAGGCGCGCGCGCGGCTCTGCGCGGCGGTCGCCAGCGCCCGCGCGCACGGCGACGAGGTCGTGCTGGTGCACGGCGGCGGCAACCAGATCCGCGCCTTGACCGCCGAGCTCGGATTGACCGATCGCTACCACCAGGGGCTGCGGATCACCGACGAAGCCACCGCCCAGGCTGCGCTGATGGTGCTCGGGGGGAGCGTCAACCGCACGCTCGTGCAGGCGCTGCAGTCCGCTGGCGTGCCGGCAGCCGGGCTGACCGGCGCCGACGGCGGGACCTTCGCCGCTGCGCCGCTGCGGCGCGACGGGGTCGAGCTCGGCTTCGTCGGGCAGGTCGACAAGATCGACCCGACGCTGGTGACGACGCTGCTGGCGGCGGGCGTCACGCCCGTCCTGGGCACGGTCGCGCCGCGCGTCGGCGCGCCTGCGGGCGAGCCGTTCTTCAACATCAACGCCGACCACGCCGCGGGGCCGCTCTGCCGGGCGCTCGCGTGCGAGGCGCTCTTGTTCCTCACCGACGTCCCGGGCGTGCTCGACGGCGACGGACGCCCCATGCCGCTGTTGACGGGCGCCGACATCGAACGCCTGGTGGCGAACGGGACCGCCAGCGGCGGGATGCTGCCCAAGCTCGAGGCCGCGCAGCGCGCCGCCTGCGAGAACCCGCGCGCGATCGTCAAGATCGCCCCCGCGGCCGCAGAGGACTGCGTGCGCGGCGGCCTCCGCGACGGCGTCGGGACCCGGTTCTTCGCGCGCGATGCGCAACAGGAGGTGCAGCGTGGATGAGACCATCGAACCGCACGTCATGCCGACCTACGCGCGCGGCGACGAGGTGTTCGTCGACGGCCACGGCGCGATCGTGCGCGACCAGGACGGCAACGAGTTCCTCGACTTCCTGAGCGGCATCGCGGTCACGGCGCTCGGGCACGCGCACCCGGCGCTGACCGCGGCGCTGCGCGACCAGGTCGGGCGCGTCACCCACCTCAGCAACCTGTTCCGGCACGCCCACACCGAGGACGTCGCAGCGCGGCTGTGCGCCCGGTCCGGGATGCACAAGGCGTTCTTCACCAACAGCGGCGCCGAGTCGATCGAGTGCGCCATCAAGCTCGCACGCAAGGCGATGCACGCCGCGGGCCACGCCGATCGGACCGCGTTCGTCGCCCTCGAGGGCGGCTTCCACGGCCGGACCATGGGCGCGCTGTCGTTGACGCACGCGCCCGCCTACCGGACGCCGTTCGGGCCGCTGCTGGACGTGCGCTGGGTGCCGCCCGGCGACGTCGACGCGCTCGCCGCCGCCCTGCGAGAAGTCCGCCCCGCCGGGCTCGTGATGGAGCCCATCCAAGGAGAAGGCGGGATCCACGAGCTCTCGGGAGACTATCTGCGTGCCGCCCGCGCGCTCTGCGACGAGACCGGCACCGTGCTGATCCACGACGAGGTGCAGTCCGGCTGCGGCCGCACCGGCCGCTTCCTCGCCGCGCAGCACCACGGGGTCACCCCGGACGTCGTCGCGCTCGCCAAGCCGCTCGGCGCAGGCGTCCCGATGGGCGCCTGCCTCGCCACCGAAGCCTTCGCCGACGTGCTGCAGCCCGGCGACCACGGCACCACGTTCGGCGGCGGACCGCTGGCCTGCCGCGCCGCCGCGGTGTTCCTCGACGAGCTCGACAACGGCCTCCTGCAGGACGTCAGCGCGCGCGGCGCGCAGCTGCGCGGCGGCCTCGAAGACATCGCCGCTGTGTGCCCGGCCGTGCGCGAGGTGCGCGGCCGCGGCCTGATGCTCGGCGTCCAGCTCGACCGCCCCGCGAAGGACGCGCACTGCGAGCTGTACGGCCGGCGCCTGATCCTCAACACGCCGCAGCGAGACGTGCTGCGCATCGTCCCGCCGTTCGTCGTGACGGCCGCGCAGGTCGAAGACGCGCTCTCCCACATCCGCGCGGTGCTGACGGCGCTGCCTGCGGCTCCCGACGCCCACCCCCAGACGACCCCATGACCGCAACCGCGACGCTCTCCCTGCCCGAACTCTCGGTCACCGACGTGCTGTGCACGTCGAGCCTCACCGCCGAGGACCTCGACGTGATCTTCGACACGGCGAAGGCCCTCAAGGCCCACCGCGACGGCCACGCCCACGTCGGCACGCTGGCGCACAAGCGCCTCGCGATGATCTTCGAGAAGGACTCGCTCCGCACGCGCTTCACCTTCGACGTCGGCATGCAGGACCTCGGCGGCAGCGTCGTGTTCATGGACCACCGCGACGCGCGCCTCGGCTCGCGCGAGTCCGTGAAGGACATGGCCCGTAACCTGGAGCGGTGGGTCCACGGCATCGTCGCGCGGACGTTCAAGCACAAGGTGCTCGAAGAGCTGGCGGCGCACGCCGACGTGCCGGTCATCAACGGCCTGTCCGACTTCGTGCACCCGTGCCAGGCGCTGGCCGACTTCTTGACCCTGTACGAGAAGTGGGGCGACGTCCGCGGCAAGACCCTCACTTACGTGGGCGACGGCAACAACACCTGCCACTCGCTGATCTACACCGCCGCGAAGCTGGGCGCGCATATCCGCGCGTGCTCGCCCGAGGGCTACGAGCCGAACGCGCGCGTCGTCAACGAGGCGATGCGCACCGCGCAGGAGACGGGCGCCGAGATCTCGATCGTGAACGACCCCGAAGCCGCTGCCGACGGCGCCGACGCGATCTACACCGACGTCTGGGCGAGCATGGGACAGGAGGACGAGATCGAGGAGCGCAACGGGGTGTTCGCCGCCTACCAGGTCGACGCCGCGATGATGTCCCGCGCCAAGCAAGGGGCGCTGTTCATGCACTGCCTGCCCGCGCACCGCGGCTGGGAGGTCACGCAGGAGGTGATGGACGGCCCCCAGAGCGTCGTCTACGACATCGCCGAGAACCGCCTCCACGTGCAGAAGGCGCTCCTGGCGCTGCTGCTCCGCTAGCCCAGAACGCTCCGCAGACCATGAAGCCCCCCCGCAAGATCGTGCTCGCCTACTCGGGCGGCCTCGACACCTCCATCATCGTCCACTGGCTCAAGGAGCGCTACGACGGCTGCGAAGTGCACGCCTACTGCGGCGACGTCGGCCAAGGCGCGTCCGAGCTCGAGGGCCTCGAGGACAAGGCCGCCGCGGCTGGCGCCGCGAGCTGCCGGGTCGACGACCTCCGGCACGACTTCCTGGTCGACTACGTCTGGCCGTGCCTGCGCGCCATGACCGTCTACGAAGGCCGCTACCTGCTCGGCACGAGCATGGCGCGCCCGATCCTCGCCAAGGGGCAGGTCGCCTACGCGCACGAGCTGGGGGCCGACGCCGTCGCCCATGGCTGCACCGGCAAGGGCAACGACCAGGTCCGCTTCGAGCTCGGCTACCAGGCGCTGGGCCCGGACCTCCAGATCCTGGCGCCGTGGCGGGACTGGGACATCAAGAGCCGCGAGGACGCGCTCGACTACGCGGACCGTCACGACATCCCG
>CAZTQF010000167.1:0-6171 GCA_964615255.1 uncultured candidatus Brocadiaceae bacterium
AACGGGCCCGTCGGCGCGCAGTAGTAGGCGTAGAGCTGGTCCTTGGGCCACGTCTCCGGACGAGCGGGTCCGGTGAAGACGCCGGGCGCGAGCCTGACGTCCCGCACCGCCCGGACGCCGCGGTGGAGGAGCGCCGCGCCGAGGGCACCGAACACGCGCTCGGGGTCGCTGTCGGTGCCCGCGATCCAGTTCGGGTCACCGCTCGCGCGGGCGGACAGCGCGCCCTGCATGACCTCGAACTCGGTGACGAACTCGTGGTCTCGTCCGAGCCCGCTGAGCACGCCGGCCGCCGTCATCAGCTTCATGTTGCTCGCGGGCGCGAACGCCTCTCCCGCGCGGTGGCGATACAGGATGTTGGCGTCCTCGTCGCAAACGGCGACGCCCGTCCGGACCCCCATCGCCTCGGCGCGCGCGACCGCGCGCTCGACGCCGGCGACCTGTGCGCGCGTTGTCCCGACCAGCGCTACGGCCGCGCAGAGCATCGTCACCGCCCACGAATGCATGCCGTTGGGATACCGCAACGCGATCGCCGCCGCCAGCGCAGAGCGCGAACCGAACGCCCGCAGGCGCTAGGCTGCCAGCATGCTCATCGCAACGGCAGCCGCGCTCACGATCTCGATCTCGACTCAGGCTCCTCAGCAACCGCCGCCGGTCAAGGCGCAGATCGTGACCGGCGCCAACAATCACGACTGGGAGTGGACCGCGCCGCAGATCGCCTCGGCGCTGGGCGAGACCGGCCGCTTCGCCGTCACGGTGACGACAGATCCCCGTCAGGACCTCGTCGACGTCGCGGCGCGGCACGCGGCGGGCGAGGTGGACCTGCTGGTGCTCGACTACAACGGCCCGCGCTGGGGGGAAGCCGCGGAGCGGTCGTTCCTGGAGGCCGTGCGCGCGGGGTGCGGCGTCGCCGTCGTGCACGCCGCCAACAACGCGTTCGAAGGGTGGGACGACTACGAGACCATGGTCGGACTGCTCTGGCGGCGAGGCACGGGCCACGGCCGCTACCACCCGTTCGACGTGCACGTGGTCGACCCTCACCACCCCGTGACCGAAGGCATGCGAGACCTCCGCATGCACCCCGACGAGCTCTACCACCGCCTCGTCCACAAGCCCGGCGCTGAGTACCGCGTGCTCATGAGCGCGTTCAGCGACCCCAAGACCGGCGGCACCGGCCGCTACGAGCCGATGGCGACGGCGGCGCGCTACGGCCGCGGGCGCGTGTTCCACACGCCGCTGGGGCACGTCTGGCGCAACAACGTGCCGTCGCGCGCGACCTGGAGCGACCCGCAGCTCCGGCGGCTGCTGGCGCGCGGCGCCGAGTGGGCAGCGACCGGCGTGGTGACGCTCTCGCCCACCCCCCTGAACCGCCTGACCGAGGCAGAAGAACGCGACGGGTTCGTGCTGCTCTTCGACGGCAAGAGCCTCGAGCACTGGAAGGCCTACCGCGGCGAGCAGCTGCCCGACCGGGGATGGACCGTGCGCGACGCTGCCGTGGTGCACGAAGCCGGCGGCGGCGGCGGCGACCTCGTCACGCGAGAGACCTACGCCGACTTCGACCTGCGGTTCTCGTTCCGCGTCGCGCGCGGCGCGAACTCCGGCGTCATGTGGCACGTCACCGACGGGGAGCCCGAGACCTACTTCAGCGGACCTGAGTTCCAGGTGCTCGACGACGCGACGCGGAGCCCGACGCCGAAGCACGGCGTCGGCTCGCTCTACGACCTGGTCGCCGCGCAGCCCGCGCGGGTGCTCCCCCACGGCTCCTGGAACGAGGCGCGGATCGTGGTCGCCGAGGGCCGTCTGCAGCACTTCCTCAACGGTCAGAAGGTCGTGGACTGCCCTTGCCTCGGCACCGAGTGGGACCAGCTGATCGCCGCGAGCAAGTTCCGGAAATGGCCGTTCGGCAAGGCAGGCCGCGGCCGGGTCGCGCTCCAGGACCACGGCGACGAGGTCGCGTTCCGCGACCTGCGCATCAAGCGGCTCTGAGCGGACGCGCCGCTCAGTTGCCGACGAATCCGACGACCCGGTTGCTGGTCGTGAAGCCGAACGCGTTCGACTGGTCCCACACCACAACCTGGCTGTGCAGCTGGGTCCCCAGGAACGCGGGGACGTCGGGGATCGGCGTCGTCCACGCCGCGTTGCCGAGCGGATCGGCGAGCTGGAAGACGGTCTCCAGCGGGACGACCTCGACTGCGCAGCCGATCGCGCCCAGCGGCGTCAGGCTCACGAACTGCCCCTGCAGGCCGAGCATGTGGAAGCTGAACGGCGCGAGGCCGCTGCCCAGTACGGTGTAGCTCGAGCCGAAGCGGGGATACTCGCGCACGAGCGGCGTGTAGGGGCCGTAGTCCGTGGTCGAGAGCGAGAGCGTGCGTCCGCCGCATCCACCGGGGAAGACCAGCCCCGCGGCTGCCGCAGTCGCCGTCACGTCGAACTGGTAGGCCCCTGCCTGACTGCCCTCCATGCCGCGCACGGCGAACTGGTGCAGGCCGCCCTTGAGACGAAACTCGAGCACCTGGTCCCAGGTGTCGCGCGCGCTCGCGTAGAACGGTCCCGCCACCAGATTGGGCGGCGTGGCGGCGTCGTAGACGAGCACCACCGGGTCCTCTGCGGCCCCGGACGCGACCGCGCCGGTCGGCGCGAAGTCGATCCGCACGAGGCTGTCGCCGATCACGAGCAGGCGCCAGAAGTCCCAGTCGCCGCCGACCCAGGTGGTCTGCAAGGAGCCGCTGCAGCGAACAGGCACCACCCCGTTGGTCGCGGTCCCGCCGGTTCGGGGATCGTTGTTCTCGGGGCCCTCGGACAAGGTCGCAGGGGAAGGGGGCGCGGCGACCGATCGGCAGGTCAGGTCGAGCTGATAGGAGTGACCGGAGCCGGTCTGCGCGTTCTGGCCGGCGGCCACGGCCACGAAGTAGGTGCCGGGCTGCAGCTGCGGAACGAACAGCTCGGAATACCACCCGGAGCGCACGCCGTCGTCGTTCTGCCGCAGCGGACCGCCGGTTCCGTCGAGCAGCGTCACGACGGTGTCGCGGACCGTCTGCCCCGGGCCGGGACCCGTCGAGACCGAGAGGTCGGCTACCGCCGTCAACACGAACGAGTACCAGTCCTCGTCCGTTGCGCTGCCGAGCTCCCCGACCGCCTCCTGCCCGCACGCGATGGGGGTCGCCGTGGCCACCGACTCGTTCGGCTCGACCCCTTCGCTGATCCGCTGGCCGCAGACCACGGAGGCGAGCAGGAGCGATGGCAGGACCCGCGAGGCACGCATGCCGCCACCATAGCGCACCCCGTCAACCACGGCGACGGGGTCGCGCCATCAGCACGCGGCGGCCCGGGTCGATGTGGAAGTCCGCGGTCCCGACCGCCTTGCTCCCCTTGCCGCCGGACATCGGCACCCGAAGCTCGATGCCACCGACGCTGACGGGCACGTCCAGCGAGAACGGCGCGTCGTCAGGCGTCTTCCACTCCAGCTCCAGCAGGCCGTCGCGGACCTCGTATTCGATGCGCGGTAAGCCGGCGCGCCGGACGTAGACCTCGAAGAACCAGCCGGTGGGCGCGCCGGCGACCTCATCGACCAGGGCTACGAGGTCGTCCGTGTCGACGAAGCGGACCTGCCCGCCGTCGGTGCGCGCCGCCGCGGCTGCGTCCGGGTAGGCGAACCGCCGCAGCACGTCGAAGAACTTCTCGTCGCCGAGGTGGTAGCGGAGCGTGTGGAGGACCAGGCTGCCCTTGTAGTAGATGTCGTTGCCGCCGCCCCCGCCGAAGTAGATCTGCTTGCTGTCGCGGACCTCCCGCGGCGCGATCGGCGCCCGGTTCATGGCGCGATGGCGGTGGATCTCGTCCTCGTAGGCCTGCCGGCCGAACCGCACCTCCCGGTAGAGCGGCTGCATGTAGGTGCCGAAGCCCTCGTGCAGCCACATGTCCTTCCAGTCCCGGCAGGTCACGAGGTTCCCCCACCACTCGTGGGCCAGCTCGTGGTTGTGCAGCCAGTCGTACTGCTCGTCCCGGAATCCGTTGCCGTAGGCGATGATCGTCTGGTGCTCCATGCCGAGGTGCGGCGACTCCGCGACGCCGTACTTCTCGTGGCGGAACGGATAGGGCCCGAGCAGCCGCTCGAACACGGCGAGGTGGTCGAGGAACGTCGGCATGCAGCGCTTCGCCTTGCGCGCGCTGCTCGGCAGGACGAAGAACGAGACCGGCATCTCGGTGCCGTCGACGCAGCGGAACGTCTCCTTCAGCTCGACGTACGGCGCGATGTTGAGCGCGACGTTGTAGTTGGCGATCGGTGAAGCGGAGCGCCAGTGATAGGTCGCGCGCCCGTCGGCGCGGACCGGCTCCCCCTGCAGCGTGCCGTTGGAAGCGCAGACGAGCTCCTCGGGCACGGTGCAGTAGAGGTCGAAGCCGTCAGGCTTGTCCGAAGGATGGTCCTTGCAGGGCCACCAGAGGTCCGCGCCCTCGCCCTGGCACGTGGTCGCGATCCACGGCGCCCCCGCCGGCGTCTCCGACCACGTGAAGCCGCCCGTCCAAGGAGGCCGCGCCGCGACGACCGGCTGTCCGCCGTAGGCGACTTCGACCTCGAAGGCCTCGCCTGAGACGAGCCCCCGGGCAGGCGTGATCACGATGCGCCCTCCTTCGAACGCATAGGCCACGTCCGCATCGTCGTCGAAGCGCACCCGCGAGACGGCGAGGTGGTCGTCCAGGTCGAGCGCGAACGACGCGGCGTCGACGACGGCGTCCGCGCGCATGGTCAGGGTCCCTTGGATGGCGCGCGCGGCGGGGTCCACGGCCACCCGCAAGGTGTAGTGCCGCACGTCGTAGCACGCCTGGTCGGACCGGAGCGGCCCGCCGGACACGTTGGCCCGGGGCGACGGCGCTTGTTGAGCGACGGCCACCGACGAGGCCGCGCAGACAGCCAACAGGATCTTCACGCGCATTTGATAAGCCTACGTTCCCACACGTGGCAGACTCCTGCGGATTCGCCAGGCGCCTACACGCAGGCGCCACCGAGGCCGTCCGCCACGGGCGCGCCGAACCACTGCTCCTCGCACCCGACCTGATGAAGATCGCGATCAACGGACTGGGCCGCGTCGGCCGCCTGTTCCTGCGCGCGGCGCTCGACGCCGAGCTCGACGTCGTGGCCGTGAACGAGCCGGACGGAGACCCCGAAGGCCTGGCGCTCGGCGTGCAGTTCGACTCGGTGCAGGGCCGCTTTGCGCGCGAGGTGCGCGCCGTCGGCGGCAAGCTGTGCGTCGACGCCGCGTCGATCGACGTGCTCCAGGTGCCCGCGTTCGAAGACCTCCCGTGGAAGGCCCTCGGCGTCGACCTCGTCGTCGACTGCAGCGGCGCAGCCAAGCAGCTCGGCCGCGCGCAGCTCCACGTCGACCGCGGGGCGCGGCAGGTCCTGGTGAGCAACCCGGTCGCGGGCGTGCCCAACCTCGTCTATGGGGTCAACCACCGGCAATACGACCTCTCGACGCATCCGGTCGTCACCGCCGCATCGTGCACGACCAACTGCCTCGCGCCGGTCGTGCGCGTGCTCCACGACGCCATCGGCATCGAGCGCGGCGCGGTGACCACGCTGCACGCGCCGACCAACACCCAGGTCGTCGTCGACCGGCCCCACAAAGACCCGCGCCGCGCGCGCTCCGCGCTGCTCAACCTGATCCCGACCTCGACGAACTCGGCGAGCGCCGTGACGTTGATCATCCCCGAGCTCGCGGGCCGGCTCGACAGCATCGCCGTGCGCGTCCCCGTGCTGAACGCCTCGCTGACGGACTGCACGTTCCACATGCAGCGCCAGACCACCGTCGAGGAGGCCCACGCGGCGCTCCGCGCCGCGGCAGAGGGCCCGATGAAAGGCGTCCTCGGCCTCGAAGAGCGACCGCTGGTGAGCTCGGACTACGCCAACGATCCGCGCAGCGGGGTCGTCGACGCGGGCTGCACGCGCGTCGTCGACGGGCGGCTGCTCAAGGTCATGATCTGGTACGACAACGAGTGGGGCTACGCCAACCGGATGAAGGACCTCGCGCGGTGCATCCAGGCCGCGCACGCATGACTCCGCGGACCGCGCTCGGCGGCTACCTGCTCGTCACGCTCTGCTACTGGGCGTTCACGCTCAGCGACGGGGCGCTGCGCATGCTCGTGCTGCTGCACCTGCACGACCGCGGCCAGACCGCCTGG
>CAZTQF010000168.1:0-6143 GCA_964615255.1 uncultured candidatus Brocadiaceae bacterium
CACGCCGCGACGTCTCGCGCGTCGCGCAGCTGCCGGCCGGGCCGGAAGTCCTCCTCCGCGAGCCGACGCGCGAGGCCGAACGCCGCGACCAGCGAGGCCGCTCGCGCAGGACCGAGGCCGGGCGCCCGGAGCTCGCGCACCCCGCGCGCAGCGAGCCCCGAGAGGCCGCCGAAGTCGCGCAGCAGCCGCTGCGAGAGCTGCTCGACCGGCACCCCGCGCGTGCCCGTCCGCAGCACGAGCGCGAGGCACTCGGCGTCGCTCAGCCGCGATTCGCCGAGCTGGAGCGCTCGCTCGCGCGGCCCGTAGCGCGAAGTGGTCGATCCCGCGTCCATCCACAGGTGCTGGGCACAGGACTCCGCGGCGGTGGCGCGGATCACCGCGGTCGGAGCTCGCGGGCCGCGGCCACCGCGGCGGCCTCGAGCCGACGGCGCGACGGGCCGGGCTTGAGCATGCCTGCGGCGACCTGCGCGTCCTGCGGGCGGCCGCAGCACAGCGCCGCGGCGACGGCGGCCGACAGCAGGTCCGCGGGCCGATCGGCGTCGAGCAGCGGGTCGAAGTCGACCAGCTCCGCGATGAAGTCGTAGAGGTCGCGGTCGACCCGCATCAGCTCCCAGCGGGTGTGGCCGTGGGTCGTCTCCGAGCCCGGCCGCTTCGCGAGGCTCACGAACGCCTCGACGCCCTGCCCGAAGTACTCCGCCTCGTTGCTCGCGGCGTAGTAGTCGAGGCAGCGACCCTCGGCCAACGCGAGCTTGTAGAGCGAGCGCAGGCGCGCGCGCTCGAGCGGAGAGAACGTGAAGAAGTGCACCTGGTGCGCGACCTCGTGCGCGAACGTGTCGAAGCCGAAGCTCGCGGCCTCGTCCAGCGCCTCGATGCCGGTCGCGGCGCGCAGGCCGCCGACGCCCCGGACGTCGTCCCAGACGCGCCCGTCAAAGGTCCGCCGCCCGCGCAGGTTCTCGCGCGACGCCGCGTCGGTCGTCCGCTCCAGCTCCGTCAACAGGTCGTGGCGGCCGCCCGCCTGCAGCAGCCTCCCCAGCCGGCTTCCGAACATCGCCGCGGTCCGGTCGATCACCGCGCGCCGTGCCGCTGACACCGCGCGGTAGGCCGGCACGAACTCGGCGACCCGCAGCGCGCCGTTGTTCGGCGCCGCCGCCCGTTCGGCGAGGGCGCGGAACGAATCGCTCTGCATCGCCATGCAGTTGGCGGTCCGCTCGGCGAACAGCGACTCGCCCAGCAGCCGGTGAGCGATCGGGTGGCCAGGGTGGGCTTGGAGCACGCCCTGGAGGAGCTCGACGCCGCGCGCCCGGGCGCCGACCGCGAGCGCTTCGACGGCGCGCTCGAGCTGCGGTGGGATCCCGACGACCACGGGCTCGAGCAGCCCCGAGCCCAGCCGCAGGTGCGCCTCGGCGTGCGCTCCGTCCAGCGCGACCACCTGACGGTAGACGGCAGCGGCGTCGCTCGTCCGCTGGACGCGGAACAGCGACGAGCCGCGCGCCGCCAGGAGGTCCGCGTCGGGCGACGGCGACCGCGCGAGGTAGCGCCGCGACCGCGCCACCGCCTCGTCGAACGCGCGCGCTCGGATCAGGGCGCGCACGGTGAGCGCCATCGCGTCCTGGCGGCCGGGCGCCGCTCCGACCGAGCGTTCTCCGAGCGCCGTCGCCCGCTCGGCGTGGCCCAACATCAGGTGTGCGCGGCCGAGCCCGAGCGTCCGCTCGACCTGCTCGGGCCCGGACGGCTGCGCTCCCGCGAAGACCCGCCAGGCGCCGAGCGGGTCCTCGACCGCGAGGAGCCGCCGACCGCGGTCGAGCCACGCCGGCCGCGCGCTCTCCGCGGGCCGCGCGACCTCGCCGGCGGGCGCCGGGAGCAGGCCGACAGGCTCCTGCGCGCGGGCGCCGTCACTGCACAGGCAGATCCAGGCGAGCAGCGCAGAGAGGGTTCGGTCGGCAGCCATCGGGAGCGTTCTCTCCCTGCTTCGACCATCGCCCGCGCGCCGCTGTGGCGGCGAGGTCCGTCTTGAGACGCCGCCGTGAGGCCCCGGTGGCAGCGGGGCCAGAAGGGCAGCCGGACGACCGCGCCGACGCCGCAGCTAGCGCGCGCTGCCGAGCACCTCGAGCCGCTCGACGTCGAGCGTGCTCAAGGTCGCGCCCACCGGGCTCCGCCGCGGTCCGATCACGCCGACCTCGCGACCGACGAACAGCGACAGGTCGAAGCGGCCCGTGTTGCAGGACAGCAGGAACTGCCGCCGGCCGCCCTTCTCGAGGTAGTAGAAGCCGGGCTCTGCGAGCTGGCTCTGGTAGCGCAGCCAGCCGATCGCCTCGAACCGCTCGAGGCGGTCCTTCGGCTGCACCGGGCGCTCGGGCTGCTCGACCTCGGGCGGCTGTTCTTGCGTGACCTGGACAGCCTCGTTGACCCACTGCTGGGTCTCGATGCGCTTGCGCAGCGAAGCGGCCGCGGCGCGCGCCGAGCCGTCCTTCTGCAGCGTCTTCTCCACCTTGGCGAGCGCCTTGACGAGGCCGCTGAACTGCTGGTCCGCCGACGCTTTCTGCAGCTCCTTTTGGAACGCGGTCTCGACGACCTGCACCGCCTCCATGTCGAGCCGCTCGAGCTCGCGCTGCTTGGCCGCCGCGGCGATCGCGTCGAGCCGCTGCTGCGCTTCGGCGCGCGTGGACGCCGCGAGCGCCTCGTAGGCGGCCACGTGCTCCGGATCGCTGGGCACGACCTCGACGTCGGCGTTCGAGACCCACGCGGCCACGCCCGCGACCCGCACCTTGAACCAGTCGTCCTGCTCCCCGATCACGTGCACCTGCGTGCCCTTGGCGAGCTGCGCGACCGGCGCCTCGCTGGTGCGCGGGCGGTAGCGGAACGCGACCTTCGTCCCGCTCGTCGTGACCGTGCCGTCGTCGGCCTCCGTCGAGAACCGCTTGCTGACGAAGCCGGTCGGGCCGAGCGGGAGGATGACGCGACGGAAGCCGTCCTGCCGCTCACCGAGCTGCACGATCTGACCGTTGGTCAGCACGTCCTCGAACACGGGCGGCGCTGCGACCTCGCTCGGCCAGCAGCGGAGCCGCACTTCGTCCGCGCGAATCTTTCCATAGACGGGCGCTGCGTCCTGCGGCGCGCGCTCTGGCGCAGTGGCGCCGCTGCCGGCAGCGGGAGCGGGCGGCCCGACGGCGGGCTCGGGATCCTGCGCCGGGCAGGGAGCGACCAGCCAGAGCGCTGCGACCAGCGACGAACAGAACGTGGACGCGCGCGCGCCCGCGAATCGACGGGTGACCATGGGGTTGACCTGACCTCGGTAGTTGACCGGTTATCCAGCGACACGCCGCGTGACCAAACGCGGCGAGGACACGATGCTACCGGATGCAAGGCCGAGAACGAAGCACCGCCCGGAGAGCGGGGCTGGCTTTCGACTCCGCGAGCAGCCGATAGGATGCGGGACATGCACCGGTTCCGCCTGCTGCAGCTGCTCGCCCTGTCCTCTGCCTGCCTGCCGTCGTGCGTCGCGTGGCAGAGCGACCAGGACGTGCGCATCTCGAGCGAGCCGCTCGGGGCGCGCATCTTCGTGGACAACGTCGACACCGGCCACACGACGCCGCACCGGCTGGCGATCGGCAGCGTGCTCGGCGGCGACCACGTCGTCAGGCTGGAGAAGGAAGGCTACCACGCTGCGTCGCGGACCCTCTACCAGCGCGTCGACGGCTACACCTCGAAGTGGATCGACGGCGCCTACGAGATGGCGCTGACTCCCCTGCCGCTGTTCTGGACCACGGGGGACATGCTGCTGCCGTTCGCCTTGCGCGGCGCCATCGTGCCGAACGACCTGCACGTGCGCCTGCAGCCCGAGGACGAGCCCCTGCTGGGCTTCGACCTGCTGGCCCGGCGCCGCGCAGCGGGCCCGCAGCAGTGAGCCGCACGGTCTTCCTCGACCGAGACGGCACGATCAACCGCGAGGTCGACTACTGCAGCGCTCCCGAGCAGCTGGAGCTGCTTCCGGGCGCGGCGCGCGCGATCCGTCGCCTGGTCGACGCAGGCTTCCGCTGCGTGGTCACGACCAATCAGAGCGGCGTGGCGCGGGGCTTCTTCTCGGAGCGCGAGCTCGCGCGCGTCCACGAGTCGCTGCACGTCATGCTGGACCGGCTGCCGCTGGCCTATCTGCACTGCCCCCACCACCCTGAGCCCGACGGAGGCGACCCTGGCTACGCGCGCCCCTGCGCCTGCCGCAAGCCGGGCGCAGGCCTGCTGCACGAGGCACGGACGCTGCTCGGACCGTTCGGCGTCTCGCTCGAAGGCGCCGTGGTCATCGGCGACAGCGCGCGCGACCTCCTGATGGCGCGCGACCTCCCCGTGCAGCGCGTGCTGGTGCGCAGCGGCAAGCCCTATGTCGAGCAGCGCGCGCAGCTCTTGGAGGCGGGCTGCGCCCCCCACCACGAGTGCGACGACCTCGCGGCTGCCGTCGAGTGGCTGCTGGCCTAGGGTGCGGCCGGCGGCCGGCGCGCCGCGCGCAGCGACGTGTAGCAGGTCACGCAGCTGAGGCCCGACATCGCGCTCCCGAACACCGTGCCCCCGGTCGAGCCGAAGAAGAAGTGGCTGCCGCCGGCGATCGTCGCCCCGAGCGCGACGCCCGCGCAGCTGAGGTAGAAACCGATCAGCCCCGGCGACCAGCGGGTGTGCTCGGTCTCGGGACGCTGCGGGCCGTGGCTCGAGGGCGTCGTCATCGCGGCACAGAAGCTAGCAGCGGACCGACTGCGCGCCAGGGCCGTCCGATCAGGCGCGCTACGGGAGGTAGCGCGACAGCCGGGCTCCCAGCTGGTTGCAGAGCACCAGGGGCAGCTTCGACCAGATGCGCCTGGGCAGCGCCAGCTTGGGGTTGCTCGGGTGGAACTCGGGCAGCTTGGCGCCCGGCCCGATCAGCATGTAGTCGTAGGGCAGCATCTCCGGCTCGAACCCCATGTTGACCTTGAACTTGGCCGGACCGGCGCCGGCGCGGCTGCGGCCGAAGTCGAAGCGCCGATAGCCGTTCTCGACGGCCCACTCCATGATCGCGCAGTAGATGTAGTTGTTGACCCCGGTGTGGTTGAACTCGTCGAGGCCGCCGGAGTAGTAGGCGTAGACGGTGTCCTTGAAGGTGAAGGACATGACCGCCGCGACCGTGCGGCCGCCCGGCTCGACCGCGCGGTGGATGACGACCGCCTTGCCGAACTCGTCTTGCAGCGCCTGGAACCAGCGCTGCGGCAGACTGGGCGAGCCCAGCCGGCGCTTGTTGCGGGCGAACAGCTGGAACAGCTCCTCCACCGTGCCGTCCGCGGTCACCTGGATGCCGAAGGTCTCGCGCTTCTTCTTGGTCGCGGCCGCCTTGGGTTCGCGCGCGGCCCGCACCTCGGCGCGGCGCTTCTTCGGGATCCTCGCCATCACCTCGGCGGGGTCGTCGGGCAGCTCGCAGCGGAACGTCACGTAGAGGTCCGACTGCGGCAGGTCGCCAGGTCGCGGCTCGAGGTTCCGGAGATCGACGAAGCCGACGCCCAGCTCCTCGCCGAGCGCGCGTGCCCGCGCGATGAGCGCCTCGTGGGCCGCGTCGTCGACCGCGAGCGTGCCGCCGTAGACCGAGTAGGGGACGCTGACGAGGTTCCTGCCCAGGAACGGGCTCTTCACCAAGAACAGCGGCAGCACGCCGAGCCACTTGCGGCCCTGCTCGACGACGAGGTGGTGCGGCTCGTGGCGGAACATCTCCTGCACGGCGCGCGACCAGCCGGTGCGGTGGAAGAACGTGCCGTGCTCGTGCCGCGCGACGAACGCGTCCCAGCGCGCGTCCTCGCCGGGGAGCAGCTCGCGGACGCGGACCGGCAAGTCCTCGGCCTTCGCGGCCGGGCGCTTGGGCAGAGCGGCGACGGGCTCCGGCGGCGCGGCAGGCCGCGGCTCGTCGCGCCCCTCGCGCTCGGGCGCGGGCAGCTCGCCGGCGGCTGTCCCGCGCTCCTCCTCGATCTTGAAGTCGCGGAGGTTCGGGGCCTGCGTGAAGATGATGATCTCGCCGATCAGACCGAAGCCGATCAGCTGCACGCCGAACGCGGCCAGGATCGAGCTCATCACGAACGCCGGCTTGTCCGCGAGCGACTGGTCGAGGAACAGGCGCTCGTAGAGGTACCAGAGCG
>CAZTQF010000169.1:0-6126 GCA_964615255.1 uncultured candidatus Brocadiaceae bacterium
GGCGTCTGGATGCGCGCGGGCTCGAGGGGGTCCTCGTCGGTCGGGTGCGCCGTCGGCTCGAACACCCGCGGCGCCGCCAGCGCCGCCGGGCCGAAGTTGACGCGCAGGCAGGACGCGTCGGTGAGCACGCGCTCGACGAGGTCGGTGCCCGCGAGCTTGACGACGGCGCCCTGTCCGGAGACCAGGCGGTTGCGGCCGGGGGAGAGGTAGGCCGAGGTCACGCCGCCCTCGAGGGCGGCGCGCCAGGAGCGCTCGAAGTCGAAGGCGTCGACCGCGTAGGCGTCCGGGGTGACCTGGTAGTCGCTGTCACGCGCCGGGGCCAGGTCCGTGTCGACCGCGACGATGCCGGGCATCACGACCTTGTCGCGCGCGTCGACGACCGTCAGGTCGCTGGGCGGCGCGGCCTGCGAGACGCTGTCGATCTTGCCGTCGCGGACGATCAGCCACGCGTCTCGCATCGCCTGCTGGCCGTCGCCGACGAGCAGCGTGCCGCAGCGCACCGCGAAGGTGCCGCTGGGCGGTTGGCCCTGCTGGCTCACCACGGGCGCCGCCAGCAGCGCTGCGCAGAGCGCGGCGCCGAGCGCGGGGCCGCGGCGGGTGGGGGAGGACGGCGACATCACTTGCCCTCTTCGGTCTTGGGTTCTTGCGGGGCCGCTTTTTCCTCGGCGGGCTCGAACAGGTACTGCAGGCGCGGGTCCTTGCTGCGCTCGTAGACGAGCTCGCCCTCGAGCAGGACCATCTCCACCCACGTGGTCGCGGCGAGCGGGTCGCCGGTGAGGATCTGCAGGTTGCCCAGCTTGCCCTCGCTCAGCGAGCCGACCTGGTCGTCCATGCCGATCATCTTCGCCGGCACGGTCGTCAGGGCGGCCAGCGCCTGCTCGCGGCTGACGCCGTTGCGCACGCAGGTGCCGAGCTGCCACCAAGGGTTGCCGGCCGGGCCGCTGCCCAAGGAGAGCGCGAACTCGACGCCGGCGTCGGCCAGCATCTTGGCGGAGCAGTACTGCTCCTCTTCGCGCGTCTCCGCGTCGGTCTCGTAGTACTCGAGGGTGGGCTCGAGCACGACCGGCGCCTTGAGCCGGCGCAGCATCGGCATCGCCTCGTCGAGGTTGGGCCCGAGCACGAAGGTGAGGTCGAGCTCTTGGCCCATGCGCATCGCCTCGCTCAGCTCCGCGAAGCTGGGCACGTAAAGCCATCCCTTCAGCTTCTTCTCGATCAGGTCGACCGCCGCCTGCTTCTGGCGGTCGATCTCCTGGTCCCACTCCTTGTCGTCGGCGACCGCGCCCGCGGCCTTCTCCCGCTCGAACTCGTCCTTCTGCCGGTTGTAGTCGGCCAGGTATTCGCGGATGTCGGCGATCGCGCGCCGCAGCTCGCGGATCTTCTGCAGCCGGCTGCCGTTGCCCGCCATGAGCGAGAGCTTGAGGCCCGTGTCGGCGGCCATGGTCATGTCCTCGACCGTCCGACCCGCCGGGCGCAGGACCATGCCCTTGCCGCCCATCAGGGTGTTGTTGCCGGGCATGGTGTGGATCGTGCCGACGCCGTTGCGGCGCATGCCCTCGAAGAACGTCGAGCCGGGGTCGACCGCGTCGGCGACCGAGAGCCACGGGACGTTCTGCATCGACTCGTTGCTGCCGCGCATGCCGCCGCTGCTGTGGGCGAGGACCCACGTCGGCATGACGACCTTGTCGCTGGCGTCGATGACCTTCGCCGACCACGGGATCTCGACGTCGTCCTGCTTGCCGATCGCCTTGACGCGGCCGTTCTGGAGCAGGATCACGCCGTCCTCGACGCTCGGACCGGCCATGGTGTGGATCGTCTTCGCCTTGACGGCGACGAGGTCCTGGCTGAGGGCGGGGAGGGCGACCGTCGCGCTGACGATCGCGGTTCGCAGGAGGTGGAGGTTCATCGGATTTGCGACACGGGCTTGCCGTCGATGTAGACAGACTCGGCGACGGCGGCCGGGTCGAGGGGGTGTTGGGACCAGATGACGAAGTCGGCGTCCTTGCCGGGCGCGAGGCTGCCGACGCGGTCGTCCACGCCGAGCAGCTTGGCCGGCTCGACGGTGACCGCGTCGAGGGCTTGTTGCGGGCCGAGGCCGTTGCGCGCGGCGAACATCGCCTCGCGGATCAGCGGCAGGCGCTGGGTGTTGGTGCCCGTCGTGATGACGAACGTGACGCCCTTGTCGGCCAGCGCGCGGACCGTGCCGCTGCGCGGCGCGGCGCCGTCGCGGGAGCCGTTGCCGCTGACGGCGGTCGCGCTCGGCGCGCCGAGCATCACGGTGGCCTTCCGGCCAGCGAGCTCGTCGGCGACCATGTAGGCGTCCTGGGCCTCGTCGATGACGGTCTCGTAGCCGAACTCGTCGGCGATCCGCAGCGCGGTGCGCAGGTCCTGCTCGCTGCGGGCGGTGGTGACCGCGGTCAGCTTGCCCTGCAGCACGCGGGTCAGGACCTCGATGCCGGGCGCGGGCGGGCCTTGATCGGGCGCGCCCTGGGTCTTGTTCATCGCCTCCTGGGCGTCGAAGAACGCGCGACGAACGGCCCATACGACGCCCATGCGGGTGGTCGGTCGCCGGTAGTACATCGACTCGACGCGGCCGCCGCGGATCGCGCGGTTGCGCAGCGACGGCTCCGAGCCCATCACGATGCGCATGCTCGCGTCCTGCTTGACCACCATCTGGTCGGGGTCGTCCCCGGAGGTCTTGACCACGCAGCCGAGCCCGCCGATCACGTTCATGGTGCCGGGCATGACGTGCGCGGTGGTGACGCCGTCGCGGCGCGCGCGACGGAACACGGGGTCTTGGGGGTCGAGGCTGTCGAGGATCCGGAGGTGCGGCGTCACCTCGTCGCTCTGCTCGTTGGCGTCGTCGCCAGCGACGCCGGTCGTGAACGACGCGTCGATCAGGCCAGGCGTGATGGTCTTGCCGGCGCAGTCGACGACGGCGGCACCTTCGGGCACCTCGACCTCGGCGCTCGGGCCGATCGCGACGACCTTGCCCTGCGCGACGACCAGCGTCGCGCCGGCCATCGCCGGGCGGCCGCCCGCGAGCACGCGCGCGTTGGTGTAGGCGGTGACCTCCTGCTGCGCCGCGGACGCGGCGGCGAGCGCGAGGGAGAGGGTGCAGGTGAGCAGCTGGCGGTTCATCGTTGGTCCCTCTCGTCGTGGCTCGTGTCCTCGTGCCCGTCGCCCGCGACGCGGACGCCGTCGACCCACGTCGCGACGTGGGCAGCGCCCAGGTCCAGCAGGTCGCCCTCGAACACCAGGAAGTCGGCGTCGCAGCCCTGGCGCAGCGCGCCGACTTTGGCCTGCTGGCCGAGCAGCGCGGCGGGGGTGCGCGTCAGCGCCGCGTGCGCGGCGTCGCGGCTCAGGCCGTGTCGCACGGCCAGCGCCGCCGAGAGGCGCAGCTGGTCGGGACGGCCGGCGAAGCAGAACGGCACGCCGCTCGCCGCGAGCTTGCCGGGCAGCTCGAGCTCGGCGACGCGAGCGGTCGGCGACAGCGCGCCCAGCACCACCCCGGCGCTCCGTTCGGCGAGCTTGCCCATGACCTTGTGCGCGTCCCGCGCGCCGATCAGCACGGGCGCGAAGTTGAACTCCTTGCCCAGCGCGAGCGCGGCGTTGAGCTCGGCGAACGTGTCGGCGTAGAACATCGCGCGGCGCGCGCCGGACATGACCTGGCGCAGCACGGCGAGGTCCGGGCCGACCTCGACCCCGACGCGGGCGGCCTCGAAGGCCTCGCGCAGCATCTCGCGGGCGCCCATCAGCGAGGTCGGATCCCGCTCCTGGTCGCGCGCAGCGCGCGCCAGCGAGAACCCGACGAACGCGTCCGGGTCGACCACGCGGCCCTGCTCCTCGCCCGGCTTGGCGAGCACGCCCACGCCGCCGGCGACGTTGCGCGGCGACGGCGTCAGCGCGAACGAGGTCACGCCGCTCGGCGCGAGGTGCTCGAGCTGCTCCGCCCAGGCGTCGAACGCCTCGGCGACCCGGAGGTCTGGGGTGAACGCGAACGCGCTCTCGGCGAGGTCGGCGTCGCGGCCGAGCGTGGTCGCGGCCAGCACGAAGCCCGGCGAGACGGTCGCGGCGCCGAGGTCGACGCTCCGTGCGCGCGCGCGCGCCTCGGCGGGGATGTCGTCGCCGACGTAGGCGACCTTGCCGTCGCGGACGAGCAGGGCGCTGTCCTGCAGGACGGTGTCCGGCGCGACCATGATGCGGGCGGCCTTCACGAGCAGGTCCTGCGCGGCGACGGGGGCGGCCGCCGCGACGAGGAGCGCGGCGCCGGCGATGCGAGAGGGGATGCTGTGCATAGTGGGTCTCCTGGCTCCGCGCCTACTTGCGCTCGAACTCGGTCCGGCCCTTGGAGATGACCAGGAGCACGCGGCTGTCGCTCGCGAACAGCGGCCCGTCGGTCACCACGAGGTCGGCGTACTTGTTGCGCGTCAGCGAGCCCGTCTCGTCGGCGACGCCGAGGATCTCGGCCGGCGACAGCGTCAGGGCCCGCAGCGCGGCCGCCTCGGAGAGGCCCGCGCCGACAGCCGCGGCGGCCATCATCGGCAGCACGCCGGCGAGGCGCGCCGAGCCGCTGGCGATCGCGAACGGCACGCCCGCGGCGTCGAGGTGACGCGGCAGCGCGGTGACGTCGAACTTCGCGAACGGGTTGCGCTTGTCGCCCGGCGCAGCGAGCGCGTGCGGCAGCACGTCGGTCAGCACGACCGTGGCGCCCTGCGCGGCGATCTCGTCCGCGATCGCCCCGGCGCCGTAGGCCTGCTCGAGCACCACCAGCGGCACGTCGTTGTCGCGCTGCAGCCGCAGCGCAGCGCGCAGCTCCTCGGGGCGGTGGGCCTCGATGCGGAGCGGCATGGCGCCGTCGACGACCTTGGCGAGCGCCTCCTTTTGGAGGTCTTCCTTGGGCTTCTTGGGGTACTTGGGCCGCTTCGGCCCGTCGTCCTTCTTCGCGGCGTCGCCCGCGGGCTTGGCGGCGGCGGGCTTGCCCTGCGCGGGTGCTGGCGCGCCGCTGCGGGTCGTCGGGCGTCGTCCGCGCTGCGGGTCCTGCGGTGCTGCGGCAGGAGCTGCGGGCGGACCGACGAGCGCCATCAGCGCCGCGAAGGCCTGCTCCACGGGCTCGGCCGCGCGCTCGCCGCCTTCGCCGCCGCCACCCGGAGGACGCCTGCGGCCGCGCCGGCGTTCGCCAGGCGCCTGCGCAGGTGTCTCGGCGGGCTTCGTCTCCTTGTCCTCGCCGGACTTCGGCTCGGGCTCCGCCTTGGGCGCGTCCTTGCCGTTCTTCTTGCGGTGATGCTCGAGGTACTTCTCGAACTCCTCGTTGTACTTCTCGAGGTCCTTGTCGAACTTCTCCTGGGCGTCGCGGAACTCCTCGAGCCCGTCGAACAGCTTGCCGGCGGCCTGGAGCTGCGCCTGCCGCTGCAGCGGGTGCTGGGCGCCGGTGCCCGTCGACATCCGCAGCTGCAGCGCGGCCTGCTCCTTGCCCTCCCAGAGCTCGAAGCCGCTGGCGCGCGGCCGCACGACCGCGCCCTGGCCGCGGACCTGGGCGCCCGACCGGACGCGCACGTAGGCGGTCGTGACGCCCTGCTCGACCAGCCGGTCGTCGCGGTCCCCGCTCCAGACGAGGCCGTCCGAGAGCTTGGCGCCGCCGTTGAGGCGGCTGTCGTTCTGCAGGCCGGTGTCGGTGAACGCGTCGGTCGCGGCGTCGATCAGGCCCGGGTAGACGTGGCCGTCGGGGTACTTGCGGACCGTGGAGTTCGGCGGCAGCTGGAGCTCGCCCTGCTGGCCGACCGCGAGGATGCGGTCGCCGCGGATCACGACCACGCCGTCTTGGATCGGCGGGCCGCTCACCGGGTGGACGGTGCCAGCCTCGATCACGGTCAGGCCGCGGCGCCGTCCGCCGAAGCGGGCGCGGCCGCCGCGGGGATCCTGGCCCTGCGGGCCGCTCCGGCGATCCGGGGACTCTGCGCGCGGCTGGCGACGCTCGGACGCGGGGCCCTGTTGGGGCGCGCCCGGGTCCTGGGCGACCGGGCCGGACGCCTGCAGCATCCAGGTCGCCAACAAGGCGGGGACAGAAAGCGAGCGGAGGCGCTGCATGGCGGTTCGGGTGGGCTGGCGCGGGAGGGGAGACCGCGCAAA
>CAZTQF010000170.1:0-6114 GCA_964615255.1 uncultured candidatus Brocadiaceae bacterium
GGCGTGCGGGCGAGGACTTCCGCACGCTCCGCCCCGCGCGCGGGCCGTCAGCGCTCGATCCAGCGCGCGAGCTGCTCGGAGATGATGCGGTGTCCTTCCGGAGTCGGGTGGCACCAGTCGAGGTACAGCTCGATCGCCTGCTCGGCCCCGCGGTCGCGCCGGAACAGCTCGTTCACGTCGGCGTAGCGCACAGAGGCGGCGTCGGCGACGTCGCGCTGGCGGTCGCGGTAGCTCTGTCGCGCGCGGTCGGGGAAGCGGTGCTGCTCGTAGACCTCCTCGAGCTCACGCCGTCCCCTGGCGGGGTCCTCGGCCAGCGCCGTGACCATCGCGCGCAGCCACGCGAAGTAGATGCGATCGCCCGCGGGCGGGTCTTCGGCGTCGAGCAGCGCGCGCGCCTCGTCCGGTCGTCCGGCCTGGATCTTGGCGTCGACCGCGAGGCCGAGCGGCGTCCAGCGCTCGATGACCTCGTTGATGTTGCGGGGCGGCAGGTGCAGGTTGGCCGGCGGCCCCAGGATCAGCGGCTCCGCGCCGTGCGCGCGCGCGAGCGCGATGACGCCTCTCAGGTTGTCGGCCATCTCGTCATCGGCGACGCGCGGGACCGCGTCGTCTGCGAGGTGCAGCGGGTTGGTAGGCGGGCGGTCGCCGTTCACGGCGTCGGCGACCCACGCGAAGAACGCGCTGCGCCGGAGAAGCCGCGCGAGCGCGCCGCCGCCCTCGAAGGCCGCGCGGTCGCTCTGGCGCGCGGGCCAGGCGTCGTTGTTGCCGATGCACACGACGACGTACTCCGGGCGGAGCGAGGGGATCCAGCGGCGCGCGGCCAGCAGCAATTGGTGCGAGCTGTAGCCGGGGACGCCTGCGTTGTGGACGCGCCACGCGGCGCCGAGGTGCCGCTCCAACCGCGCCGGATACGCCTGCTCCGCGTAAGCACCCCAGCCGAACGCGGTCGAGTCCCCGAGGCAGAGCACGGTCGAGACGTGCTCCGGAGTCGGCGCAGGCTTGCGCACCCGGAAGCCGCGGTCGTCCGTGCGGACCGTGCGGTTCATGAACGTCACGGCGGCGTCCCGCCGCAGCGACCACTGGAGGTCGTCGTCTTCGACGAACAGGTCCTCGGACGCAGGGTCGTTGCCGAAGCGGATCGCCCGGTAGGGCCGGACGTCGTCCGTCAGCGCCCGGCACAGCAGCTCGGGGATCACGAACGCGACGGTGACGGCCAGCGCCGCCGTGGCCAGCCGGAAGGTCCGACGCGGAGCGCGGCGATTCGCGTCGGACAGGCTCATCTCGCGGAGCGGGCGGCTGCGTCCGCGTGCTCCCAGCGCGCGTACCAGCGCTGGAACTGGTCGAGCTGCGCCTCGGCGAAGGCGCGCTGGCTGCTGCTGAGCTCGTCGGTCGCGTTGAAGTGCAGGCGGTAGCGCTCGTCGCCCAGCAGCTCGAGCAGGAACTTGTAGTAGAGGACGAGGTCCGGGCCTTCGTCGAAGGTCGACAGGACCTGCAGCGCGTCGCCGAGCTCGTGCGCGCGCCGCCGCGCCTCGGCGTCCCCGGCCTGCGCCTCGCGGCACAGCTCGACCAGCTGCAGCACCGGCCCCGGCAGCGCGTTGCCGATGCCCGTGATGGCGCCCGTGGCGCCGCAGTTGACGAAGCCGTGCACGACCTGGGTGTCGACGCCCACCATCAGCGTGAGCGCGTCGTCGCCGCTGGTGATGTGTTCGGCGGCGTAGGTCAGCGACGCGCCGCCGCCGAATTCCTTGAACCCGACCAGGTTGTCGTGGTTCGCGCGGAGCGCGAAGAACAGCTCCGCCCGGGTCTCGAAGCCGTAGTAGGGGCTGTTGTAGATGACCGCCGGGAGCTCGGGAGCGGCGGACAGGACGGCCTCAAAGTGCGCGCGCTGCGCGGTCGCAGACGTCCCGCGGGACAGGACGCGGGGGATCACCATCAGGCCCGCGGCGCCGACCTCGGCCGCGTGCCGCGCGTGCGCGACGGCCGCGCCGGTGTTCACGGCGCCGGTCCCGACCACCACGCGCAGCCCCGCCGCGGTCAGTCGGGCGACGCCTTCCATGCGCCAGGCGTCCGTCAGCAGGGGCCAGTCGCCCATGGAGCCGCAGTAGACGACGCCGCTCATGCCCGCGTCGGTCAACTCTCTCGCCTTCTCGACCAGCGCGTCGAAGTCGGGGGCGCGTTCGCCGTCGCGCGCGCGGCAGGGCGTCATCAGTGCCGGCATGCAGCCGGAGAAGGCAGACTCGCTCATGGTGCTCTCTTTCGCCGGCGAGGATCGCCAGCCACCGGCTCGTTATACCGGGCGCAGGGCCGCTGCGCGCGGGTCCGGCGAGCGTCGGAGGCCCCTATCTCATTCACGCGCGATGCGATACAACGTCCGCGGGCAGAAGTCCTCCATGGCCAAAGCGGTTCTGATCGACGATGAGCAGCGTCTGCTGAAGACGATGGCGCGGTTCCTGGAGAGGCACGGCGTGGAGGTCATCCAGGCGAGCACGTTCGCCGAGGCCGACGAGCACCTGCACCCAGGCCGGTTCGAGGTGCTGATCAGCGACATCGTGATGCCGGACTACGACGGCCTCCGAGTGCTGCACGAGGTCGTCGAAGTCCGGAAGTGCCAGGAGCCCGTCATCCTCATCACCGGCGAGCCCAACCTCGAGACGGCGTCCGAGGCCGTCCGGCGCGGCGCCTTCGACTACGTCCAGAAGCCCGTCACCAAGGATCGCCTGCTCGAGGTCGTCGACCGCGGCATGCGGCACGTCCAGCTGCTGCGTGAGCGCGACGAGGCTCGTCAGCGAGAGCTGCAGCTGTTGAAGAACCTCGCTGAGATCGGCGAGTCGGCCTCGGTCCTCAGTCACGAGATCAAGACGCCGATCGCGGGGCTGCGTCACGCCCTGACCGCGGTAGGCGACAAGCTCGGCGTCGAGGCCGGCGTGATGATCGAGGAGTTCGCCGGCAACCTCTCGCGCATCGAGCGGCTGCTCAGCGAGACCCTGTCGTTCGCCAAGCCGCTCTCGCCGCAGCTGGAGCCGGTCTCGCTCCAGGCCGTCGTGGCCGACGCGGTCGCCGAGTCTCGCGCCCACGAGGCCTTCGCGAGCATGGAGGTGGCCGTCGAGATCGACTGTGACCGGGAGCTACCCCTCGATCGGCAGATGTTCTCGGAGGTGGTCGGCAACCTGCTGCGCAACGCCGCGGACGCCTGCGGCGGCAGCGGCCGGATCGAAGTCGCCGCCCGCGAGGTGCCCGCCGGTGTGATCCTCGACGTCTGTGATGACGGCCCCGGCGTGCCGGTCGATCAGCGGGGCGAGATCTTCAAGCCGTTCCACAGCACGAAGGTGACCGGCACCGGCATCGGCCTCGCGTTCGTGCGCAAGATCGTCGAGGCGCACGGCGGCACGATCGCCTTGGTCGGAAGAGACCAGGGCGCGTGCTTTCGCGTCACGATCCCGGAAGTCGTACTTTCTGCGTAGGCCTGCGGGCTAGGCTCAGTCGCACAAGAACAAGGATGGAAGAACCCAACCAAATCAGGATCGTGCTGATCGACGATCAGGCGATCATCCGCGCCGCCTTCAAGGCGTTGCTCAACGGCGTCGACCGCTTCGAAGTCGTCGGCGACGCCGGCGACGCGCGCAAGGGGATCGAGCTGGTGGGCGAGCTGAGGCCCGACGTCGTCATCATGGACATCACCATGGTCGGCATGTCGGGGCTCGACGCGGTCGCTCCGATCAAGCGCGCGTCGCCAAAGACCCGGGTGCTGATGGCGTCCCAGCACGAGGGGATGAAGTTCGTGCAGCAGGCGCTCCAGTCGGGGGCGGATGGCTACCTGTCGAAGGACAGCGAGCCCGCCGAGCTCTCGCTCGCGATCGACTCGATCGTCCGCGGTGACTCCTACCTTTCGCCGAAGGTCGCCAACGGCTTCATGGCGCGTGCCGTCCGCGGCGACGCCTCTCCGGACGACGACGCGTCGCCGCTCGCGGTCCTGACGCCGCGCGAGCGCGAGGTCTTCCAGCTGCTGGCCATCGGCAAGGCGAACAAGGAGGTCGCGGCGATGCTCGACCTGTCGCTTGGCACGGTGAAGAAGCACCGCGAGAACCTGCAGCGCAAGCTCGACTGTCACTCCTCGGCCGAGCTCGCCCGGCTCGCGATCCGCGAAGGCCTGCTCGAGATCTGAGCGCCCGGGCGCCGCCTCACGCGGGCGTGCGCACCGTCAGCACCGGGCACTCGGACGTCCGGACCACCTTCTCCGCCGTGCTGCCCAGCAGCGCGTGCGCGAGCCCCGTGTGGCCGTGCGTGCCCATGACGACCATGTCTGCGCCCTCTGCGCGCGCGCACTCCAGCGTCACCTCGTGCGCTTCTCCCGAACGCAGCGTGCAGCGGACCGCGAGGTCAGCGTGCTCTGATTTCAGCGCCGCGGCGCGCTGCTCCAGGGTCTCCTGCGCCTTCTCGTGCAGCTCCTCCTGGATGTGCTCGAGCGAGTGCGACATGCCGAAGCTGCGCATCGGGTAGGTCATCTCGGGGATGACGTGCAGCAGGACCAGCTCGGCGCCGCAGGAGCTCGCGAGCGTCGCTGCGTAGTCGGCCGCGTGCGCCGCCGTCGGCGAGAAGTCGGTCGGACAGAGGATGCGTTGGAGTTGGATCATGGGGATCGGGGGCTCTGCGGGCTCGCCAGGGAACGACATCGAGGCCGTCGGCGCAACACAGGAGAACTGCGCAGCAGGCCGTCGACGCCGCTCGCGCGGGTCGCTTGACTGGGGGGATGGACCTGGAGCCCGAGGGCATCGTCGCGCCGGACATCGACAAGGGGGTCGGCGCGGACCCCGTCATCAGGGAGATCGAGCAGCTGCTCGGCGAAGGCCGGCTCGAAGAGGCCGTCGCGGCGATCGACGAGGCGGTTCGGACGGGGCGGGGGATCGAGGCGGACCTCGTGTTTCTGCGCGGGGACGCCTACCTCGGCATGGGCCGCGCGGTCGAGGCCGAGGCGCAGTTCCGCGCGGTGCTCGAGGCGGACCCGGACTGCCCTTCGTCGCGCTGCTGGCTGGCCATGAGCCTGTTCCTGCAGTGGCGGTTCGAGGAGGCCGAGCGAGAGGTCCGCGTCGCCCGCGCCCTCCCGGATGCGCTCTCGGACGCCGACGTCGTCGCCGGCTGTCTGCTGGAGCGGCGCGGCCGCCTCGAGGAGGCCGAGGGCCTGTTCGAGCGCGCCGCGACGGCTGCGCCCGACAAGTACGTGGTGCCGACGCGGCTCTCGCGCGAGGAGTTCGACCGGCAGGTCCGGAGCGCAGCGCGGGCGCTCCCGAAGACCTTCCGCAAGAGCCTCGACCGGGTCGCGGTGCTGGTGCAGGAGTTGCCGGAGGAGGAGCTGCGCGAAGGCGCGGACGACGTGGTCACGCCGGACCTGCTCGGGCTCTTCGACGGCGTGCCGCTGCCCGAGACGGGCGAGGACGGCGTGGTGCTGCGCCCCAATCGGATCTTCCTCTTCCAGCGCAACCTCGAGCGCATGGCGGCCACGCGCGAAGAACTCGACGAGCAGATCCGCGTGACCCTCTACCACGAGCTCGGCCACTACCTCGGGTTCGAGGAAGAGGACATGGACGACCTCGGGCTGGCGTGACCGCGTCGGTGCGGGCCTCGTCGGCGGGTCAAGAGGCGGGCGATGGCCGCGGGCGCGTCTTGCCGTCCTGCACCCTGAGGAGGTAGGTCATCGGGCCGTCGTTGACCAGTTCCACCTCCATGGACGCGCCGAAGAGGCCCGTCGCGACCTGCAGGCCCGCGGCCTCGAGGCGGTCCACGACGCGCTCGTAGAGCGGCGCTGCGACCGCCGGCGGCGCCGCAGCGGTGAAGTCCGGCCGGTGACCTCGCTGCAGCTCGGCCGCGAGCGTGAACTGGCTGACGACGAGGCAGCCGCCGTGGATGTCGCGCACCGACAGGTCGGTCGGCTTGTCCTTGGGGAACACGCGCAGCTGCGACACCTTGCGCGCGGTCTCGTCCGCGTCCGCTTCCTGGTCCCCGTCCTCGACGCCGACGAACAGCAGCAGCCCGCGGCCGATCTCGCCGACGGTCTCGCCGTCGACGCGGACCCGCGCGCGCTGCACCCGCTGGATGGCCGTGATCACCCGGGCAGGCTAGCAG
>CAZTQF010000171.1:0-6111 GCA_964615255.1 uncultured candidatus Brocadiaceae bacterium
GGTGAAGGCACCGCGCTCGTGGCCGAAGAGCTCGCTCTCGATGATCCCCTCGGGGATGGCGCCGCAGTTGATCGCGATGAACGGCCCGCCGGCGCGCGCGCTCTCGCTGTGGATCGCGCGGGCGGCGACCTCCTTGCCGGTGCCGCTCTCGCCGGTCAGCAGCACCGTGACGTCGCGGCCGGCGCTGCGCGCCAGCAGGCTGACGGCCTGCTGCATGGCTTGGCTCGTGCCGAGCAACGTCGAGAACCCGTGGGTCGTTGTCTGCTCGTGCGTCAGCGCCTCGACGCGGACCCGCAGCGAGCCCTGCTCGATGGCGTTTCGCACCGAGGTCTGGAGCCGCAGCGCCTCGAAGGGCTTGGGGATGTAGTCGATCGCGCCCAGCTGCATGCAGCGGACCACGCGGTCCAGCTCCCGCTCTCCGGAGAGAACCAGCACCGGCACGTCTGGGTGGAGCTCACGGATCTGGGCGAGCAGCTCGTCGCCGGGGGTGTCGGGCAGGCCGAGGTCGAGCACGACGGCGGCGAACAGCTCGCGATCGAGCTCCTCGAGCGCGCGCGCTGCGGTGTAGGCGGGCGTCACGACGACGCGGTCTGCCTGGAGCGCTAGCTGAACGAGCCCCTGGACGTCGGGGTCGTCGTCGATGATTAACACCGTGTGGTTCACGGGTCTCATCCTGGCTCCGGTCGCGGGTTCGTCCAGGGGGGCCAGCGAGGCCCGGCGCGCCGCTGCGCGCGATCACGCGGACGTCGCCGAAGCGAGCGGCTCGGTAGGCTCGTTGGCAACGAACCTGTGGCGGAGAGCCCGCGCGGGCAGTCGGCGCGCAGTATCGAGCGCGTCGGCCACATGTAATCGTTATGTTGCAACTCGTGACCCGCAGAACTGTCTCGTCCTGGTGCATCGCCCTGGCGCTCGCGGCGCCGGTGGTCGCACAGACTCCCCCAGCAGGCTTCGAGGAGGTCGACTTCGACATCGCGCTCGGAGTCCTCCCGGGCCAGCTCCGGTTCGACCGCGAGCTGCTCGCGGTGGCGCCTGGTAGTCGCGTCAAGCTGACCCTGAAGAACACCGACGCGATGCAACACAACTTCGTGCTCTGCGTCCGCGGCGAGGGCGTCGCGGCGCGGGTCGCCGCGGCGACGCTGCGGCTCGGGGCGGCCGCCAGCGAGAAGCACTACGTGCCGGACTCGGACGAGGTGCTCGCGAGCACCAAGGCCATCTTCCTCGACCAGTCGGACACGATCTGGTTCCGCGCGCCGGATACTCCCGGCGACTATCCCTACGTCTGCACGCTGCCGGGCCACTCTTTCACGATGAAGGGCGTGATGAAGGTCGGCGCCGACGCAGCTGCGCCCGCTGCGGTCCCGATCGAGAACCTCCGCTACCGGGTGTTCCGCGGCAAGTGGAAGCTCTTGCCCGACTTCTCGGAGCTGACCCCGTTCCGCGAAGGCGACCTCGAAGGAGGCCTGCTGGATCTCGGCCCGCTCGGCGCCAAGCGGGACTTCGGCGCCGTGTTCACCGGCATCCTGGATCTGCCTGCAGCCGGCGAACACACGTTCTTCCTCAACAGCGACGACGGCTCGCGGGTCTTCGTCGACGACCAGGAGGTCGTCGCCTACGACGGCGTCCACGGCGCCAGCGAGGAGCAGCGCGGGGCGGTCGCGCTCGCGGCCGGGCCCCACCAGCTGCGCGTCGAGTTCTTCCAGGGCGGCGGCGGGCAGTCGCTGGTGCTCGACGTGGCGGGGCCGGACGGCGCGCGCCGCAAGCTCTGGACCAAGAAGCAGCGGCCCGCGCGCGTCACGCCGATCGCCGTGCACCATCACCCGGTCGTGATGCGCGTGCACGTCGAGGGCGCGTCGGCGCGGTCGATCGCGGTGGGGATGCCGGGCGGCATGAACTACTGCTTCGACGCGTCGCAGTGCTGTGTGCAGTTCGGCTGGGCTGGGGCCTTCCTCGACGTCGGACCCGACCGGGACGCGCGCGGCGGGCGGCCGTGCAAGACGCTGGGTCCGCGGTTCTCGGTCGGCAACAGCGGCTGGCCGCTGCGGGTCGGCGCCGGCGCCCAGCCGCCCGCGCGGTTCGTCGGCTACCGCACGATGCCGACGCCAGCGTTCGAGATCGACTGGGGCGGCCGGATGGTGACCTGGGAGGTCGCGCCTGCGCCCGAAGGGGTGGGTCTGCAGTACACGTTCACGTTCGAAGCGCCGCTGCCGAAGGCCGCGACCTTTGTCGTGGACCCCGACGGGCTCGCGCTGTCTTCGCCGCTCGGCGCGTTCCGAGGCGGACGCCTCGCAGTGCCCGCGGGCTGCCAAGCGCTGACCGTCACCTTGACCAGCGAGGAGGAGGTTCGATGAAGTCCTGCCAATTGTTGGCGGTGGGCGCGCTCACGGCGGCCGTCGTCGTCGCCCAGCAGCCGGACGTGATCCCGGCCGGCTACACCGTCGAGACCGTCGCGACGCCCGACGGCCACGCGTTCGGCGTCGGCGGGATGTCGTTCGCGCCGGACGGCCGGCTGTTCGTCAGCACCCGCGAAGGCCAGGTTTGGACCTATGCGGGCAGCACCTGGACGCTGTTCGCGGACGGCCTGCACGAGCCGCTCGGCGTCTACGTCGATCCGCGCACGAGCCAGGTCTTCTGCGTCCAGCGCCCCGAGCTCACCGAGCTGATCGACGCCGACGGCGACGGCCGGGCCGAACGGTTCCGCACGGTCTGCGCCGGCTGGGGGCTGACCGACAACTACCACGAGTACGCGTACGGGCTGCTCCGAGACGGCGCCGGCAACTTCTACGGCACCCTGAACACTTCGCTCAGCTGGCCCGGCTGGGCGGGCAGCGACAAGTGGGACGTCGCGCGCGTGCACGACTGCAAGATGGGGCGCGCCGCTGCCTACCGCGGCTGGTCGTTCCGCGTCACGCCCGACGGCGCCTTCGAGCCGTGGTCGAGCGGGCTGCGCTCGCCGGCGGGGATCGGGTGGGGTCCGAACGGCGAGCTGCTGTGCACGGACAACCAAGGCGACTGGGTCGCGACCTCGTGCCTGCACGTGATGGAGCGCGGCGACTTCCACGGCCACCCGTCGTCGCTCACCGACCACCCTGACTACGCGGGCCGCGACCTCAACGAGATCTCGGTCGAGCAGTACGGTGAGCTGCAGCGCAAGCCGGCGGTGTGGTTCCCGCACGGCGACCTCGCCAACTCTCCCGGGGAGCCGGTGCTCGACGCGACCGGCGGCAAGTTCGGCCCGTTCGAAGGCCAGCTGTTCTGCGGCGACCAGACGCGGTCGAACGTGTTCCGCATCGTGCTGGAGCGCGTCGGCGGGCGCTACCAGGGCTGCGCGATCAACTTCGTGGATCACCTCCAGAGCGGCGTCGTGCGCGCGCGGTTTGCCACGGACGGCAGCCTCTGGGTGGGGCAGACCGGCCGCGGCTGGGGATCGCGCGGCCCCGCGAAGTTCGGCCTGCAGCGCGTTGTCTGGGACGGCGACACCGTGCCCTTTGAGCTCGAGCGCGTCGCCGCGAGCCCGAGCGGGTTCGTGGTGCACTTCACGCGCAGCGCCGATCGCGCGCGCGCGGCGGCGCCCGGCAGCTACCGCGTGCAGCGCTGGCGCTACAAGCACTTCCCTGGCTACGGCTCGCCCAAGCTCGACCGGGGCGAGGTCGCGGTCACTGGCGTTCAGCTCGCCGACCAGGGGCGCGCGGCGCGGCTCGCGCTCCGGCTCGAGCCGGGCTTCGTCTACCAGGTGACGGCCGACGTCTCCGCCGCCAGCGGCGACGCGCTCGCCAACCCGACGGCTTGGTACACCTTGCACGCCGTGCCGGAGTGAGCGGATGCGCCGCTGCCGTGGTCACCGCGGCGCGGGCTTGGGGGTCTCCCCGACAGGATTCGATAGTCTCCCCATCACCCCATGACCAGCGCCGCCGCACCCGCGCCGTCCACGTTCCCGTGGTTCCGGTCGCCGACGTTCGACTTCCTCTGGATCCTGGGGGTGCCGCTGCTGACGTGGCCGCTGCTGACCCTGGCCAACGTCGAGTGGGGGCCGGCGGTGATGTCGCAGCTGATCCTGCTGACGGCCACGGGCCACTACTTCGCGACCTTCGTGCGCGCCTACGGCGACGCGGACCTGTTCGCGCGGTTCCGCGCGCGGTTCGTCGCCGTGCCGATCGTCCTGCTGCTCACCTGCGTCGGGGCGTTCGCCTTTGGCTTCGGCGCGGAGCTGACGATCCTGGTCGCGGCGTGGGCGTTCTGGCACTGGCTCGCGCAGGCCTTCGGCTTCGCGCGGATCTACGACATCAAGGTCGGCTCCTTCCACCCGCGCACGGCGCTGCTCGACAAGGCGCTGGTGGTCGCCGGCTTCGTGGGGACGGCGACGCTCACCGACGGCGCGGTCGCGACCTTCGGCAAGCTGGCGCTCGACGCCGGCATACCCCTGCCGCCGGCTGCGACCGTCGCGCTGCTGCAGACGGGGATCACCGTCGCGGTTGTTGCGGTGGGTGTCGCCTACGTCGCGAACCTCGCGGTGACCATCGCGCGCGGCCAGCCGTGGAGCTGGCAGAAGCAGGTCATGCACGTCATGACCATCGGCTACTACTGGTTCGCGTTCGCGTGGCTGCCGAACGTCCTGATCGCGCACGTCCTGTACGAGTTCTTCCACGACGTGCAGTACTTCGCGATCACCTGGATCACGTGCCAGGGCCGCAGCCGACGGCCTGGCGTCCGAAGCTGGATGAAGGCGATGTTCCGACCGACCTGGCTCGCCGCTGCGGGCTTCGTCGCGCTGATGGTCGTGTTCGGCGGCGTCGACGCGTGGGGTCGCCACAGCCTCGGGGAGGGCGCCGCCTACGACGTCTGGATCGGCGTGTTCGTGACCTTCGCGCTGCTGCACTACTACTACGACGGCTTCATCTGGAAGGCGCGGGAGAGCGCGCTCGGCGGGGACCTCGGCATCCGCCAGGGGATCGGCGCGAAGGTCGTGCCCGGGCTCCGGCACGGCGCGGCGTGGCTCGCGTTCTTCGGGCCGCTGGCGGCGCTGATCGGCTTCGCCGAGCCGCTGCCGGTGCGGGACCGGGCGCAGACGCTGGCGGAGATCGCGCCCGACGATTTCCACAGCCAGTCGGTCTACGCGATGCTGCTCACGCGTGAGCGCAAGCTCGACGAGGCGCTCTCGCGCTACCAGCGCGCCGTGGAGCTCAACCCGGAGTTCGGGGAGACGCACCTGAACTACGGCGCCGCGCTCGAGCTGCACGGCGACCTCGAGGATGCCCGCGCGCAGTACGAGGAGACCTTGGACTGCCCCAACGAAGGCCAATCCCACCTGCTGGCTCACACCTACCTGGCGGTGATGCTGCTGATGCAGGACAAGCCGATGGAGGCGGACCCGCACTTCCAACAAGTCGCGCTGCGCAAGGGCGACCACCCGATCGGCCGGATGTTCGCGATGGCCAACGCGATGCCGCCCGAGGCCGTCGATCGTCGGGAGCGCTACTACCGCGCTGCGCTGGCGCTGGAGCCGGACAACCGGGACGGGCTGTTCCTGCTGGGAACGCTGCTCACGGACCTGCGGCGATTCCAGGAGGCCAAGGTGCCGCTGCGCAAGTTCGTCGGGCTCGTGCCCGATTACGCGCCGGCGCTCGCCGCGCTCGCGGCCTCGCAGAGCGAGACCGGCGAGCTCGATCAGGCCCGCGCGAACGTCGCGGCGGCGCTGCGGGCCGACCCCTCGTACGTTCCCGCCCGCATGCTGCAGCAGTCGCTCAAGGACCGCTGAGCGCGCCGCTCAGTCGAGCCGCTCGACCTCGGCGAAGTAGGCGCCGTGCTCCTCGCCGTCCGCGCGGCGGAGCTTGCTGAGCAGCATCGTGGGTCCTGCCGGGAGCGTCACCTCGAAGACCGCGCTCCGGTCGTCACCCGCGACGGGCTTCGTCGCGCGCACGCCGGCGACCTCGATCGACGCCTCGACGCAGCCCATCGCGCGGGCCTCGACCGCGGGCCAACGCCGCAGCGTGACGCGGTAGCGCCCGGCGGCCGCGACGTCGACGGCCCACGGCCCGTTCGACACGTAGCCGTTGCGCACGTGGTTCTGGTGCCACGGCGTGCCCTTGTCCTCGGTGTGCCAGTCGTGCGACATCA
>CAZTQF010000172.1:0-6110 GCA_964615255.1 uncultured candidatus Brocadiaceae bacterium
TGGGGGGGGGTGGATACGACGTTCTTCACCTCTGCGGGCCCGCTCCGCGGGCGGAAGGGCAGCGTCTACGAAGGCGGCCTGCGCGTGCCGACCCTCGCGCGTTGGCCGGGTCGCGTGGCGGCAGGCTCGACCACCGATCACGTTTCGGCGTTCCAGGATGTGATGCCGACGCTCGCGGAGCTGTGCGGCGGCGAGGTCCCGACCGGCTGCAACGGCGTCAGCTTCGCGGCGACGCTCACCGGCGACGACCAGGCCGCGCGTGACTTCCTCTACCGGGAGTTCGCGGGCTACCGCGGCTGGCAGGCCGTCTGGCAGGGCGACTACAAGCTGGTGCGCAGCAACATGCACAAGCAGCCCAAGACCGAGCTCTTCGACCTCGGCACAGATCCGACCGAGCAGCGCGACCTCGCCGCGGCCATGCCAGAACGGGTCGCGGCGATGATGGAGGTCGCGACGCGCGAGCACACGCCCTCCGAGACGTTCCCGCTGAAAGCCATCGACAGGTAGCGCGCATCCGCCCGCCGCCGCGACTCGAACGCACCCCCTATGGACGCAGCCCAACCCGCGGCCCGCAACGTGCTCGGCACGCCGCTCATGCCCTGCGGCACGGAGCCGATGACCGGCTTCTTCCGCGACGGCTGCTGCAACACCTCGGGCGACGACCACGGCGTGCACACGGTGTGCGCCGAGGTCACCGAGGAGTTCCTGCAGTTCTCCAAGGACGCCGGCAACGACCTGTCGACGCCCCGCCCCGAGTTCGCCTTCCCCGGCCTCCAGCCGGGCGATCGCTGGTGCCTGTGCGCAGCGCGCTGGGCCGAGGCGGCCGAAGCGGGCAAGGCGCCGCGCGTCGTGCTCGAGGCGACGCACGCGCGGACGCTGGACCTGGTCCCGCTCGCCCAGCTCCAGCAGTTCGCGATCCCAGGATGACGCGGTGAAGCCCTCGACCAAAGTTCTGCTGTTCGCGGTCGCGGCCTCGCTCGCGGTCGCCGTCGCTCGCTTCGTCGGGCAGGTGCAGGGCTGGATCCCGACTACGTCGGGCGGCGGCCTGCACCCTCTCGGGGTGTCGTGGCTGCCGTTCGTCTTCGGGCCCGTGTTCGCGGCGCAGCTCGCGCGCGAGGGCTCTGCTCCGCGGTGGCAGCGCGCGCGCCTGCTCGGAGTCTCGGGCTTCGTGGCGGTCGTCGCCGTCGTGATGTGGAAGTTCGCGCCGATCGCGGACCTGCCCAAGGACGCCCCCGGCCTGCAGGCCGCGACGGACTCGGCGCTGTTCGCGGCGTTCGTCGCGACGCTCGCTGTCTTCGCCGCGCAGTGCGCGCTGTGGGGTCGCCTCGCGCTGGCGATCGTGTGCTACGCCGTGCCCGTGCGCCTCGCCGTGCTCGCGCTGACGGCGATCGCCAAGAAGCTCGACTACGACACGCACTACACCAAGTTCGGCCCGGCCGGCAACGAGTTCGACCTCGCGACGACGGTGAGCACCGCCGCGGTCGCCCAGCTGGGGTTCTGGGTGCCGTTCGCCGTGGTCTGCGGCTTCTCGACCGGGACGTTCTTCGCGAAGCGGTCGACGCCTCAGGCGTGACCGAGTGAGCGCAGCTCGCAGGCCTCGTAGACCGGGCCTTCGATGCAGGTCTTGGAGTAGGGCCAGTCGCCGAAGCGCTCGCCCTGGACCTCCACCGTGCAGCCGTTGCAGACGCCGTAGCCGCACGCCATGTAGGTCTCGAGGCTGAGGTAGCAGCGCAGCCCGCGCTGCTCGCAGAGCGTCGCCACGGCCTCCATCATCGGATCGGGACCGCAGCAGAACACCGTCTCGCCCGACGAGACCACGCCGTCACGCAACAGCTGGTCGAGCAGGTCGGTGACGCGGCCGTGCAGGCCGAAGCTGCCGTCGTCGGTCGAAGCGTGCACGTCGCAGATCGGCGTGAAGTCGTCGATGCCCGAGAGCGCGGCGCGGCTGCGACCGCCGAACAAGAGCCGCATGCGCTTGCCGCGCGCGCGCTGGACCTGCGCGAGCACGAGGAACGGCGCGAGGCCGACGCCGCCCGCGATACAGATCGGGTCCTCGACGTCTGCTGGGAAGGCGCGGCCGAGCGGGCCGGTCACGACCAGCTGCTCGCCGGGCCGCATGTCACAGATAGCCCGCGTGCCCTCGCCCACCGGCTTCACCAAGAAGCTGCCCCACGCGCCGTCTTCCCCGCGCTCGTAGAGCGAGAACGGCCGCGGCAGCTGCACGGGCCAGCGCTTCTCGGTGCGGAGCATGAAGAACTGCCCGGCGCCGGTCTCCGGGATCGGTCCGTCCACCTCGACCGCGTAGGAGCCGCCGCCGAGGTCGCGGAGTCTTCGGAGGGTGTGGGCGCGCGACTGCATCGGGCCGCGCAACATAGCGCGCCCGGCGCATCGTTCCCACCGCTGCCTACGGCGCGGCCGACGCGGCCACGGCCGCTGCCTCGGGGACCGCGCGAGGCTGCGCGCCTGAGACCGCGGCCCGGAGCGTGACGATCGGGACCTCGGGCGGCGCGTCCACCCGAACCGGCAGCAGCGTCACGCCGACGCCGCGGCCCACGTAGAGCCGGCTGTCGGCCTCCCGGAACCAGCCCTGGTCGTAGCCGAAGCGGCTGTGGTGCAGCGGCGCCTTGCCGCCGACGCGGATCTGGCCGCCGTGGGTGTGGCCCGAGAGCTGCAGGTCGACGTCGACCGCGCAAGCCTCGAAGAAGAAGTCCGGGTGGTGGCTGACGAGCACGGCGGTCTCGTCCTGGCGGCGGCCGCGGAGCGCGGCGCGCAGGTCCGGCGTGCCCTCCGTCAAGTCGTCCACGCCGCACAGCCAGAGGGACGATCCGCCGTGCTCGATGCGCACGCCGCGGTTCTCCAGCACGTGTACGCCGTGCTCTTCGAGGAACGCGCGCCACAGCGAGATGTCGGGCCCGTAGTAGTGGTCGTGGTTGCCCGGCACCGCGTAGACGCCGTAGCGCGGCCGCAGTCGGCTGAGGCCGTCCTTGAACAGCAGGATCTCCCGCTCACGCGTGTTGATCAGGTCCCCGCCGAACAGCACCAGGTCCGGCTCCTGCTCCTGCACGCGGTCGAAGATCGCCGCGAGGTCCGCCTCGTCCAGGAAGCTGCCGGCGTGCACGTCCGAGATGAACGCGATGCGTAGCCCGTCGAGGCCCTCGCTCCCCGGCCGCAGCGGCAGCTCCAGCGCGGGCATCTGCAGGCTGTCGCGGATCCGACGGTGCAGCCAGTGCGTGAACGGCAGCCGATCGAGGCAGCGATTGAACCACGCCAGGCTGATCGAGAGGGCGCGCCGAACGGCGGTGCGTTTGCCGGAGAAGACGCCCCGCGGCTGGGGTGCACGTCGTGAGCGTGGCAAGGGTCAGACCTCCGCGAGCGCCGGCGCTTCGCCGGCCTTGAGCTTGTTGAAGAGCGTGCGCACGCCGATCCCGAGGGTCTCCGCGGTCCGCTTCCGGTTGCCGTTGCACCTATCAAGCGTCCGCTGGATCAGCTCGTGCTCGACCTCGGCGAGCGGCCGCCCCACGAGCGCCGTGAGCGGATCGACGGCGGGCAGCACGACCATCGGCTCCTCGGCCGCGCCGGCCTCCGGATCGAGCCAGCGCTGCACGGCCACGCGGTCGACCTCGTCGCCGTCCACCATCAGCTCGACGCGCTGCACCATGTTCTGCAGCTCGCGCACGTTGCCGGGCCAGGACCACTCCGCGAGCGCGGCCTCGGCCTCGGCCGTGAAGCGCAGCTCGTCGCGCAAGAAGTGCCGCGCCAGCGGCACGATGTCTTCTCGGCGCTCTCGCAAGGGCGGCAGCGTCACCGGCACCACGTTGAGTCGGTAGAGCAGGTCCCCGCGGAAGCGGCCGGCCTCCACCTCCTGCTCGAGGTCGCGGTTGGTCGCGGCGACGACCCGCACGTCGACCTTGACGGTCTCGCTGCCGCCGACCCGCTCGAACTCCCCTTCCTGAAGCACGCGGAGCAGCTTGGCCTGCATGGCCGGCGACATCTCGCCGACCTCGTCGAGGAACAGGGTGCCGCCGTCGGCCAGCTCGAAGCGTCCTTCGCGTCGCCGCCCGGCGCCGGTGAACGCCCCGGCCTCGTGGCCGAACAGCTCGCTCTCCAGGAGCGCCTCCGGGACGGCGGCGCAGTTGAGCTTGACGAAGGCGCGCGCGGCGCGCTCGGAGCGCTTGTGCAGCAGCGCGGCGATGCACTCCTTGCCAGTCCCGCTCTCGCCCTGCACGAGCACCGTCGCCGAGCTGCGCGCCACCCGGGTGACGACGTCGACCACGCTGCGCATCTGCGGCGAGGCGACGACCATGTCGCCGCCGACGGACTCCTCGCGCAGCAGCGCGTTCTCGCGCAGCAGGCGCGTCCGCTGCCGAACCCGCTCCAGCAGCAGCTCGAGCACGTCGACCGAGACGGGCTTCTCGAGCACGTCGGCCGCGCCGGCGCGCATCGCGTCGACCGCGACGTGCATGGCGCCGTGCGCCGTCACCAGCACGACCGGCCGCTCGGCGACGTCGGCGCGGCTCGCGGCGAGCACCGCCATCCCGTCCTTGCCCGGCATGCGCAGGTCGGTGACGACGAGGTCGAAGGCCTCGGTGGCCATGGCGTCGACGGCAGCCTGGCCGTCTTCGACGGCGGTCACGGCGCAGCCGAGCGCGCTCAGCGCCTCCTGCAGAAACTCGCGGGACAGCGGCTCGTCGTCGGCGAGCAGGACTCGTTCGCGGCGGCTCACGCGGCTCCCTCCGCGGCCACGGTGGCCGCAGCGACCGGCGCTGTGACGCGCGGGACCCGAACCCGGAAGCGGGCGCCGGGGCGGCCGGGGTTCAGTAGCTCGAGGTGGCCGCCCAAGAACGACAGGACCCGCGCGCTGAGCGCGAGGCCGAGGCCGGTGCCGCGCTGCTTGGTGCTGACGAAGGGCTCGAAGACCGCGCCCGCGACCTCGGCGGGCACGCCTGGGCCGTCGTCCTCGACCAGCAACTCCAGCTCGTCGCGGCGCACCTTGGCGGTGACGCACACGCGCGCCGAGGCGCTGGCCTCGATCGCGTTGCGCATCAGGTTCGAGAGCACGCGGCCGACCGCGTCGGCGTCGACCCGCGCGTCCACTTCGCCGCGCAGCAGCCAGCGGGACCGCGGCAGCGCGGCGGCCGCAGCGACGCACTCGACGACGGCCTCGAGCGGCTCGGTCCGGGCGGTCTGTCCATCGGGACGCGCGAAGCCGAGCAGGCCCTTGACGATCTCGTCGACCGCCCGGACGCCCTCCACGATCTTGCTCGCGTAGCGCCGCATCGTGGCGCCGTCGTCGCTCCGCTCGAGCAAGCCAGCGAAGCCCATGACGCCGTTGAGCGGGTTCTTGATCTCGTGCGCGACGCCGAGCGCGAGCTCGGACAGGCCGGCGAGGCGGTCGAGGCGCCGCACCTCCCGCTCGAGGGACTCGACGTGCGAACGGTCCTCCAGCATCAGCAGCTGGCCCGAGGGCAGCGAGACGCGGCGGAGCCGCACCACGTAGCGGTCGAAGACGACGGTGCCGTCCGGACGCGCCAGCAGGTCTTCGCCGACCGCCGCCGCCGCGGCGACGAGGCGGTCCGCCTCGACGTTGCTCGCGCCGGCCTCGCCGCTGTCGCCGCGCAGCGCGACGAGCCCGATCGGGAGCGCGGCGAACATGCCGTCGCGCTCGGCGAGCGCCTGTTCGAGCTTCGCGTTGGTCGCCTGCAGCTCGTCGTCGACGGACGCCGCGCGCTGGCGCAAGGAGGCGTAGCTCGCCTCCAGCTCCTCGGCCGCGTGCACGAAGCGCGCGAAGCCGTCGTGGAGGCTCTCGTGAGAGCTGCTCACTGGCGTCGCTCCCCCGGCCAGGTCACGGCCTCGATCCGCGCGCGCGCGTCATAGCCGGCGTGGATGTTCATCCAGCGGAAGTTCTCGAGCGCGGTCTTGGCCGCCTCGCGCCACGCCTGGTCCGACTTGTTCGAAGCGCGGCCCGCCTCTTCCGGCCCGGTGATGCGAAGCAGCGGGTCGCGGACCTCCTGCGCGCGCGCATTGAACCGCCGCGCGTCGGTCGCCAGCGAGAGCCGCTCGCCGTCATCGCCCGGGTAACGCTCGTCGAAGCGGAACAGCAGCTCCAGGCA
>CAZTQF010000173.1:0-6067 GCA_964615255.1 uncultured candidatus Brocadiaceae bacterium
AGGACATCGGCGCGCGTCGCCTGATGACCATCCTCGAGAAGTGCCTCGAGGACCTCTCGTTCGAGGCCAGCGAGCGAACCGGCGAGAAGGTCGTCGTCGACCAGGCCATGGTCGACGAGCTGCTCGGCGAGACCGGTGACGACGAGGACCTGATCCGCTACGACATGTGAGGCGGCCGCATCGGCCGCCATAGGACATCGGCATGACGACCCTTCGCTTGTTGCTCTTCGCAGTCTTCGGCGTCGCGACGGCGCCGGCGCAGAGCGCGCTCGCGGCCCCCACCCTCCGCGTCTACCTGCTCGCTGGCCAGTCCAACATGGAGGGCCAAGCGTGCGTCGACCTCGACCACGAGAAGTACTACAACGGCGGCCGCGGCAACCTCGAGGAGGTGCTGTCGCGCGAGCAGCAAGGCGCGCGCTTCGCGCACCTGCGCCAAGACGACGGGGCGTGGACGACGCGCGACGACGTGTTCGTCTGGTACCGCGCCGGCGGCGAGCGCATGAAGGTCGGGCCGCTGTCGATCGGCTACGCGGTCTACGGCGGCCGCAACCACTTCGGGCCCGAGCTGCAGTTCGGCCACGTCGTCGGCGACGCGCATGACGACCCGGTGCTGCTCGTCAAGACCTGCTGGGGCGGCAAGAGCCTGTTCAAGGACTTCCGACCGCCGTCGGCCGGCGGCGAGGTCGGCCCCTATTACAAGCGCATGCTGGCCGAGTACCGCGAAGCGCTCGCCGACGTCCCGGCGCGCTTCCCCCGACTCGCCAAGTACCGCCCCAAGCTGTGCGGCTTCGTGTGGTTCCAGGGGTGGAACGACATGTGCGATGCGACGGGGCGAGAGCAGTACGCCGACAACCTCGCGCACCTGATCCGTGACGTGCGCAGAGACCTCGACGCGCCCGCGCTGCCGGTCGTCGTCGGCGAGACCGGCAACGCCGACCACGAGGAGTTCCGCGCCTCGCAGGCCGCAGGGGCAGCGCACAAGGACTTCCGCGGCAACGTGACGTTCGTGCCGACGCGCGCGTTCCTGCGCAAGGCCGAGGACTCCCCCAACGTGACCCACGGCCACCACTGGTTCGGCAACGCCGAGAGCTATCTTCTGATCGGGACGGCGCTCGGCGACGCGATGCTCGGGCTGACGAAGCGGCGTCGGTGAACGAGCGCGCTAGCGCCGCGCGCCCGCGAGCTCCTTGCCCCGGTCGGCCGGCATCGCCGCGTGCCACGCCAGCAGCTGAGCGCGGAGCGACGCCGCCACCTCGGGGTGGGCCCGTGAGACGTCCCGCTGCTCGCCGACGTCGGACTCCAGGTCAAACAGGTGCGCCGCGCTGCCGTCGTATTCGCACAGCAGCTTGAACCTGCCCGACCGGACGGCGAGGTCAGGCAGGTCGTCGACGCCGTAGAACCGGTCGCGGTCCGGCGGCCTGCGGAAGAAGATCGGCATCGACCGGGAGGCTTCGCTACGACCCAGCAGGGTCGCCGCGAGCGCCTCGCCGTCGTAGTCGACGTGCTGCGTCGACGCGCCGGCGATCTCGAGCAGGCTCGGGACCAGGTCGATCGCGGAGAACACCGAGGTCCGATTGACCGTGCCTGCGCCGCGCACCAGGCCCGGGCCCCACACCACCAACGACGAGCGCACGCCCCCTTCATAGAGCATGGTCTTGTGGCCGCGCAGCGGGCCGGCGCTGCCCGCGCCCGGCTCGGGCCCGTTGTCCGAGCAGATCACCACCAGCGTGTTGTCGCGCAGCGCGGGGTCCTGCTCGATCCGCGCGAACAAGCGGCCGAGCTGGCGGTCCATCTCTTCGAGGACGGAGAGGTAGCGCGCGCGCTTGCCGTCGGCCCAGCGCGTCACGGGTGGCCAGAACGGGCTGTGCACGTCATCGGGCCAGACGTTGACGTAGAACGGGCGGCCTGCCGCCGCCGCCTCGTCCACGAACGCAAGCGCCGCGTCGACGAAGCCGCCGGTGATCTCGGCGCGCAGCATCCACCGGTGGCCGTCGCCGAGCCGCTCGGCGCCCGCCCAGATCTTCTTCGGCTTCGCCTGCCCCGGCTCGAGCGTCAGCGGCAGCAGCTTGGGGCCCATGCCTTCGAAGTTGGTCAGCGAGCGGTCGAAGCCGTACGCCGTGATCGGCGGTGCGTCGTCGACGTCGCGCTGGCCGCCCATGTGCCACTTGCCGAAGTGTCCCGTGGCGTAGCCCTGCTGCTGCAGCGACCGCGCCAGCATCGGCGCCGCCGGATCGAGCCACTGCGCCATGCCGCGCCGCTCGTTCCGCGCGCGGTGCGCCAGGTACGACGTGATCCGCCACCGCTGCGGGTACTGGCCGGTCGAGATCGCAACGCGCGACGGCGAGCAGATCGGCGAGTTGACGTAGAACTGCTCGAACCGGACGCCCTCGCGCGCGAGGCGGTCGACGTTCGGGGTCTGCGCGGCTTCGTTGCCGAAGCAGGAGAAGTCCCCCCACCCCATGTCGTCGATGAACACCAGCACGAGGTTCGGGGGCTCTGTGCTCTCGAGGTCCGGCGGCGAGACGCAAGCCGAGACCAGGCCGACGAGGAAGAGAGCAGACCGGAGCGCGCGGGCGTTCACGCCGCGAGCCTACGACACGCAGGCGGCCGGGCGGCTGCGTTCATGCCTGCGTCGTTGTCTGCGCAGCGAGAAATCTCCAAACTGCGGGAACCCCTGCGGCCGTGGCTCGAACCACGACCCCACCACATCTCGCCCAAAGATGACCGACATCACCGCAGACATGGTCCTGAGGGCCCAGCAAGGCGACGAGGACGCCAACCGCGCCATCGTCGAGGGGCTCCAGCGACCGGTGATCGCGACGATCTACCGGTTCCTGGGACCCGCCTACCGGCGCGACGTCGAAGACATCGCGCAGGAGGTGTTCCTCAAGGTGTTCCGCGCGATCCAGCGCTTCGACGCGTCGCGCGCCAAGTTCACGACCTGGGTCTACACCTTCGTACGCAACCACTGCTTCGACATCCTCAAGAAGAAGAAGCTGAAGACGACCAGCCTCAGCGCGGTCACCGACGACGGCCACGACCGCGACCGCGACTTCGCCGACGCGCGCGAGCTGCAGCCGACCGCGGGCGCCGAGAACACCGAGCTCGGCCGCCGGATCGGCGAGGCGCTCGCGACGCTCGGAGAGGACCAGCGCATGGTGTTCGTGCTGCGCGAGTACGAGCAGCTCGACTACCGGGAGATCGCCGAGATCACGGGCGTCAACGAGGGCACGGTCAAGTCCCGCTTGTTCCGAGCCAAGGAGTCGCTGCGCAAGCAGCTGGAGCCCTACCTGGAGACCGGCACATGACCTCGAACGGCGACGACCAGGGCCCCAAACCGGGCGGCCCCGACCGCGATCAGGAGGGCCACTGGGACGAGCTCGACGCCGTCCGCCGGTTCCCCTCCGAGGATGAGTGGCTCGACCTGCCGATGCCGAGCGACGCCGACCTCTACGGCGAGGACGGCGCCCAGGAACCGGGCTCGTTCTCCGAGCGCGTGCTGCGCGCCCGTCAGGACGAGGTGCAGGTCGACGAGCAGCTCGCCGCGCTCGATCGGGCGCTGCCGGCCGAGGTCCTTCGCCTTCACGAAGCGCCGGAGCCGAGCGCGGCGTTCCTCGACGACACCGTGCGCCGGATCCGCGAGGACCGCCGGCAGCGCTGGGCCGAGACCCTGAGCCGCTACGTCGCGCCCGAGCCGTCCCCCCAGTTCGTCGACCGCACGCTCGCGGCGCTGCGCGCGGACCGCGAGCAGCGCGGCGCCGGAGCGTCCGCCGAGCCACACCTCGGTCCGTGGCCGACCTCGACCGCGCCCGTTTGGGGCCTGCTGGCTGCTGCCGCCGCCGCGCTGCTCTACCTCGGGCTCACCGACCGCGCGCCGGCCCCGCTCGAGCTCCACATCGCCGATCAGGTCGCGACCTCGGTCTCGTATGTCGACGCGACCACGCCGATGGCCGCGGTGTTCGCGTCGCTCGCCGAAGCGGCCGAGCCGCACGCGGTCTTCGACGCCCCGGCAGACGGGCTGTGGCTCTACGGCGCGAGCGGGGAGCTGCGATGAGGCGCGCCGTGTCGAACCAGGCGGCGGCCGCGCTGTGCGCGGCGCTGCTCTGCAACGGCGCCGCGAGCCAGGTCGGGACGACGGCTGTCCAAGCCCTGCTCGACCAGCTCGACGAACGCTACGAGCGCGGCGACGTGCGCGGCTACGTCGCCGCCTTCAACCCGGACAACCGCGGCGCGGTCGCGATGATGCAGCGCCGCATCGAGCGCCAGATCGCAGCCAGCAGGTCCCGCGAGCGCACCTCGACCGTGCTGGCCGGACCGACCTCGATCGGAGAGCGGACCATGTTCCGGGTCCGGCACGACATCCAGCTCGTCAGCCAGCTGGGCGTGCGTCGGACGCTCGTCGAGGACACCTACCTGGCGCTGCGCGCCGACGGGAGCCAGCTGACGCCGACCTTCGCGGTCGAGATGGTGCCGGAGATGGACTGCGTGCAGTCCGACAAGTTTGCGTGCCCGGCGTGCAACTACGAGGTCGGGGGCGTCGACGGCTTCCTCTGCGTGCCGCTGCGCTCCGAGCGATCGCTCGCGCTCGAGTCGGCCAGCTTCTACCTGATCGGCACGGACGTCGTCTGCGACGTGCACGTGCAGGTCCAGAGCCGGCCCCAGACCGCCCAGCGCGCCGCGCGCTCGCTCGCCGAGGCGTTCGCCGAGCTCGCGCCCGCAGCCGAGGTCGGACTGGTCACCGCCTGGGTGCCGCCGGCACACGCCGACGCGCCGCCCGCCGGCATGGACAGCGCCCAGGTCGTCGTCAAGCTCCGCGGCGACAGCGACGCTGGGGGCCGCGCCGTCTTCCGCGTGGTGACCTTCGGCGGCCTGCAGCACATCCTGCTGACGCGCGGTGACGGCGAGTCGCTCGACGCCGCCGCAGCGCCCCTGCGAGCGCTCTACGCCAGCTACTCGCTGATCGAGCGCGACCGCGACGTCGTCGAGGCCGCCGCGCTGCCGCTGCGGCACCACCTCGGCAGCAGCTTCGACGGCGTCCGCTACGACAACGCCCGGTTCGGCGTGACGTTCGCCGGGCCGGCCGGCTGGCGACCCGAGCACCGCGTCGGCGGCGCCCGGTTCCGCGCCCGCTGGTCGGCGCCGGACGGCAGCCAGCTGTGGCTCAACGGCTACGGAGTGCCGACCGGCAGCGCGTCGTGGACGCGGCGAGACGCCGACCGCTGGATCGACGACCGCTTCCGCGCGCGCGGCCTCTACCCCGTCTCCTCGCAGCCGGACGGCGTCGACCCAGGATGGCACGAAGGTGCGGGCGGCGCGCCGGAGCGCTCCGTCGTGCTGGAGCTGCGCGGGGAAGCCCCGCCGGGCACGCCGCGGCGGCGCGTCCTGCACGTGCAGCTCCACGAGGACCTCCTGCTGATCGTCGACGGCTACGGCGTATCTCTCGAGTCCGAGCAGGCTGCGCTCGCGACGCGGGCCTCGCTGCGTCGCGCGCCGTAGCAGCGCCGGCTGGGACCGCGCACGCGATCGCCATTGCGGTGCCACCCGAGCCCGGACCGCGCTAGACTTCGGTCGTGGACATCCCCGCGGGCATGCAGGTCGCATTCCAGGGCAAGGCGGCCTCGATGCGCGAGATCGCGCAGCAGCTGGCCGGCGCGGGGATCCGCACGGCGACCGGCCCGCTGCCCGGCGGATGAGGTCCGCACGCGTGGCTCGCGGTCGCGGGCCCGGACCGGGCGCGCGCCCTCGTCGTCCACCAGCAGCACCTCGACGCCGAGGTGCGCCGCCAGGGGCTGCCGGTCCGCGACGTCGTCTGCGAGCTCGACGCCGACGAGACCCAGTGTCCGGCGTGCTTGGCCACGTTCGCGACCGAGGGCGTGACCCGATGCCCCGACTGTGGCCTGAACTTCGGCGCGTGACCCGATGAAGCTCCTGCCCTCCGTCCTCGTCCCGCTCCTTCTGCACGCCGCGGTCGGCGCCCAGATGAAGTGGGACGTGCCGTCGCGCGGCGCGCACGTCTACGACCGGGTCACGCAGCGGTTCGAGGTGACGCCGCCGCCGTCGAAGTATC
>CAZTQF010000174.1:0-6061 GCA_964615255.1 uncultured candidatus Brocadiaceae bacterium
GCTCGAGGTCCGCCTCGGCGAGCTCGAAGCCGTCCGTCGTCCGGCAGACCGCCGCGACCCGAGCGGACTTGTCGCCGCACAAGAGCGCGAGCCCCCGCCGCGCGCCGCGGCCGACGCGGCCGCGCAGCTGGTGCAGCGTGGCGATCCCGAACCGGTCCGCCGCGACGACCACCATCAGCGTGGCGTCCGGCACGTCGACGCCGACCTCGAGCACGGTGGTGCCGACGAGCACGTCGTGGATGCCGCCGCGGAACAGGGCGACCTGGCGCTGACGTTCGGCTGCCTTCATCCGCCCGTGCACCATGCCGCAGCGGAACGACGCGGCCAGCGACTCGAAGACGCGATGGACCCCGCCCTTCTCGCCGCCCTCGCCGACGGACGGACAGACCACGAACACGCGGCCGCCGCGGCGCACCGCGCGGCCGATGCTCTGCAGCGCGCGCGCCCAGCTCTCGGTCGGCACGTGGACCGCGCGCACCGGACCGCGCCCCGGCGGCCGCTCCCGCAGCACGACGGCGTCGAGGTCCCCGAACAGCGCGAGCGCCAGCGTACGCGGGATCGGCGTCGCGGTCATCACCAGCACGTGCGGGTTGTCGCCCTTCTGCACCAGCGCCGTGCGCTGCTGCACGCCGAACCGGTGCTGCTCGTCGACGACGACGAGCCCGAGCCCGGGCATCGAGACCCCGCCGGACAGCAGCGCGTGGGTGCCGAAGACCAGCCTCGGACCGCGAGACGGCACCGCGCGGCCGTGCGACGCCGTGCAGAGCGCGACCTGCACGCCCGAGCCCTTGAGCCACGTCGAGACCGACTCGAAGTGCTGCTCGGCGAGCAGCTCGGTCGGCGCGAGAAACGCGACGAGGCCGTCGCGGGCGCAGACCGAGAGCGCCGCGGCGACGGCGACCGCGGTCTTGCCGGTGCCGACGTCGCCCTGCAGCAGGGCCCCCATCGCGCCGGGACCGGCGAGCCGCTGCCAGAGCAGCTCTACGGCCGCCCGCTGGTCGTTGGTGAGCGCGAACGGGATCCGCGACAGGATCCGCTCGCAGACGGCCGCGTCCACCGGGAAAGCGCGGGCGCTCCGTCGCAGCCGCGCGCGGCGCGCGCGTTCGACCGAGCCGAACAGCGTCAGCGCCTCGCGCACGGCGAAGTAGCGGCGCGCGCGCTCGTGCTCCTCGACGTCCGCCGGGCGGTGCATCGCCGCGAGCAGCGCGCGGGGGCGCTGCGAGAGCTCTTCGAGCCCCGCGGGCAGCGGCGGCAGGGTGACCGCGTCGTAGTCCAGCGCGTCCAGCACGGCGCCGATCCACTGCTGGAGCTTGTTGGCCGAGATCCCCTCGAGCTCCGGATAGCGGAGCTGCACCTCACCCTCGGGCGCGGCGTCGGCCGCGAGGACCTTCGGCTGCTGCAGCACGAAGCGCTTGCCCTTCTGCTGCAGCGTACCCTCGACGGCGCGTCGCTGGCCGGGCGGGTAGTTCTTCTTCATCCACGGCTGGTTGAAGAACTGCGCAGCGAACGTGCTGCCGTCGTCGCACGCGAAGGTGACCGTGACCATCGCGCGGCGGCCCGGCAGCCAGGCGAGCGAGGCCTTGTGCACGACGCCGCGGATCCGCACCAGCTCGCCGACGAAGGCCTGATCGGGTCCGTCGACATCGCGGAGCGCCCGGTAGCGGCGCGGGAACAGGAGCGCGAGGTCGAAGGCGCGCTGCAGCCCGGCCGCCGCGAGGCGGCCGGCGGTCGTCGGCCCGACGCCCGGCAGCTCCGTCAGCGGTGCGTCCGGCGCCAACCGGCGCGCGGCCGCCGCCGGCGCGCGCGCACCCTCCGCCGATTCGACCATAGCCCTGGTGTAGCCGACCCGGGCTCGCCACGGAACGCCGCGGTTGGTAGGTTCGGCGCCGCTTGAGACCGCTCCACGAGCAGCAGCGAAGAGACCTGCAGCGCTACGGCTTCGACGAGGAGCTGCAGCAGCGCTGGCAGAAGGACGTCGCCGAGGGCCGCCTGAGCAAGGCGACCAACGCGGTGAGCGGCGACCTGCTGGCGCCGTCGCCCGGCACCGTGCACAAGCAGCCGAGCCGCGCGACCAAGGCCCACGCCGAGCTGGAGCAGCTCGGCCTCGAGGCGATCCGCCAGGGCGAGCTCGGCGTGGTCGTGCTCAACGGCGGCATGGCGACGCGCTTCGGCGGCGTCGTCAAGGGCACGGTCCCGGTGCTGTCGTCCTCGCGCACCTTCCTCGGCCTGAGCGCGGAGGACCTGCGCAGGCACTGCGAGGTGCCGCTCTACTGCATGAACAGCTTCGCCACCGACGGCGCCACCCGCGCGCACTTCGCCGCGCACGACAACTTCGGGCTGCGCGAGGACGCTGTCGAGCACTTCACGCAGTCGGTCGCGGTGCGGATGAACGAGCGCGGCGAGCTTCTGACGCTGGAGAGCGGCGAGGCGTCGCCGTACGGCCCCGGCCACGGCGACTTCGCCGCGTCGTTCCGCGGCTGCGGCGCGCTGCGGCGGTTCCTGGAGCGCGGCGGCCGCTACCTGCTGGTGCGCAACGTCGACAACCTGGGCGCGCGCGTCGACCCCGTGGTGCTCGGTCACCACATCCAGAGCGGCTGCGAGATGACCGTCGAGCTCGCCCCGAAGTGGCCGGACGACGTCGGCGGCTCGCCGTTCCGCTACCTGGGCCGCACCCAGCTGATCGAGCAGCTCCGCTACCCCGAGGGCTTCGACCCGGACATCGTCGAGGTCTTCAACACCAACACCTTCACGTTCTCGGCGGCGGCGCTCGACCGCGACTTCGACCTCGGCTGGTACTACGTCGAGAAGGAGGTCGAGGGGCAGAAGGCGGTGCAGGTCGAGCACCTGATCGGGGAGATGACCACCCACCTGTCCACCAGCTTCCTGCAGGTGCGGCGCAGCGGCGCCCGAAGCCGCTTCCTGCCGGTCAAGACGCCTGAGGACCTGCAGGCCGCCGTCGCCGAGATCGGCGCCATGTACGACGGCGAGAGCGCCGCCGAAGCGCCGTAGACGAGGCCCTCCACTCCCGCCGCCCGTTGTGCCGATGACATCGGCGGATGACGGTCTGCGAAGGCGACAAGTCGGCGGTGATGCGCGCGCAGTACGCGGCGTGGCCCTATCCCAAGGTGCCGCTGCTCGCCTCGCTGCCCAGCACGCACCCTTGGGAGCTGCACGTGGACTGGCTTTGGGACCGGTGCGGCAGCGGGCCGGCGCCCGCGCGGCCCCGCGTCTGGATCGCCGGCTGCGGGACGTTCCAGCCCTACGCGTTCGCGGTGGCCAACCCGCGCGCCGACATCCTCGCGACGGACCTGAGCGAGCCGAGCCTCTCGGTCGCGCGGCGACGCTGCGCGCTGCACCGCCAAAAGCACGTGCGGTTCGCGCCGGTCGACCTGGGCGACGAGTCGACGTGGCCCGAAGGGGAGTTCGACCTGATCGAGTGCTTCGGCGTGCTGATGAACCTCGCCGATCCCGCGGCCGCGCTGCGAGGCCTGCAGCGCCGTTTGACGGCCGGCGGCGTGCTGCGCGTGATGGTCTATCCGCACTACTCCCGACAGCGGATCTTCCAGGTGCAGCGCACCGCGCAGCTGCTCGGGCTGCACGCCGGCGCCCGCCACCACCCCGGGCTGCTGCGCCGCTTCGTCAAGGCGCTGCCGAAGTCCCACCCGCTGCGCTTCGCGTTCACGACCTACGCCGACAGCCGCAACGACGCGGGCGTCGTCGACGGCTTCCTGCACGCCGGCGACCGCGGCTTCACGGCGTTCCAGCTCGGCGACCTGCTGCAGCGCGCGGGACTGGAGCCGGCGTTCTGGTTCCACCGCCCGTGGGCGCAGCCCGACGTCATGGCCGAACGCCTCGGCCTGGACGGGGCGTCGCAGAGCTTCGTGCTCAACTACCTCGACCTCTGGCAGGAGCTGCGCACGAACTTCATCGTCTGCGCGCGCCGCGCGGACGCGCCCGCCGCACAGACCCGGGCGCTCGCCCCTCACCCGCTGTTCCAGGGCGGCCAGGGCACGTGGCGCCACCGACTCCGGCTGGAGCGGCTGCGCTGGCTCGGCGGCCGCGTGCCGACGCGCACCGGCGACGGCCAGGTCGTGCTGCGGCCGCAGGCGGCGCGGGCGCTGCGCGCCGGACGGCCGACGCCGCCCCACGAAGCGCTGTGGCTCGGCGGCCGCGACCACCGCTGCCGCCTCGCGCCGCACACCTCGTTCGAGGGCGAGCCCGACTGGCTGCGACGGACCGCGACGCTCAGAGCCGGCGCGCTCGCGCCCAACCCGCTCTACGCGCACGTGTTCGCCGCCTTCGAGCTCGACCGCCGCCACCCCGAGCTGGGGCTGCCGAGCCTCGGCGAGCAGGTCGCACGCTGGCTGCCGTGGGCCGACCCGCTCGAGGCCGGCGCCGTCCGCTACGGGCTGACGCCTTACGCCACGTGGACGCGCATGCAGGACGCGATCGACAAGCACCTCGAGCGCGACGAGCTGCCCGCCGTGGCGGGCTACGCCGACGTCCGGCTGCGCGGCGACCGCGACGCGCTCGCGCGGGTCCGCGCGCTGCTCGCAGAGCACCCCGACCTGCCGCGGGAGACCTACGCGGACGAGGAGCTGCGTGAGCTGTTCGTGCTGCTGACGACCCACGACCGGCTGTTCGTCACGCTCGCCCCCGCCTGACCCGCACCGCGAGGTGCGCCGCGAACGCCGCGCAGAACAGCAGCGACGTGGCGACGTGCGCCCAGGTCCACAGCTCGCGCCACCCCTCGTCGACCGACACCTGCAGCAGGTAGCCGGTCGCGGTCATCGGCAGCGCCTGGCTCAGCAGCAGCAGCCCCGTGCGGCGCCGCTGCGGCGCGCCGCTGCGGAGCTTCTGCACGACGTGGCCGTGCCAGATCAGCCCCAGCGCGAACACGAACAGCGGCGCCGTCACGACGTGCAGCCACTGCAGCGTCGGCACGAGCGGGTGCTGCACCGGCCCGAACTCGTCCTCGGCGGAGCCGAAGTAGCGCAGCGCGCCGAACACGACCCCGGTCCCGCCGACGCACGCGACCGAGAGGTGCGTGAGGAGCTTGTCGGAGCGCCTCACCGCTGCGCTGCGCGGACGGTCCGACGCTCACCGACGGGCGGCTCGCTCGGGCGCGGCCGCTGCGCTGGGTGCAGCACCATGTGCGCGGCGAGCACGCGACGCACGGCCTGCACCGTGGCGTTGACCGTCAGCGTCGCGCCGGACACGCCGACGATGTCCCGCTTGGTGCTGAGCTTCTCGTCGAGGGCGCGGCCGATCAGCTGCGCGTAGAACGAGCCGCGCGGCAGGTAGTCGACCGGCTCCTCGAAAGCGAGCACCTCGAGCCTGCGCACCGAGCTATCCGGACCGACGACGACCATCACCAGCTCCTGCTTGCTGCGCACGCGGTGCCGGTCGAAGTAGGCCGTGCCGACGAGCTTGCCTCCCTTGCGCCCCTCGTAGGCGTAGACCATCGAGCGGCGCGGCTTGTGGCCGGCCAGCTCGGTCGCGCGCTTCTTCTTGGCCGCGTCGAGCACGTACTTGACGCGTTCGATCTCGCAGCCCGGGAACGCCAGCGCGAGCGCTTCTTTTGTCGAGAGGAACACCTTGCCCTGCGCGGCGACCGACGACACCGACGCGGCCAGCACCAGCAGGAACGTGAGGATCGTGCGCATGGTCGGTCTCCTAGAACACGTAGCCGAACAGCAGGTTGAGCCGGTCGAAGTCGTCGTCCCATCGCTCGTAGTCGAGCTTGACGACGACCTGCGGCACCGGCTTGTAGTTGAGGCCGAAGGTGAGGATCTCGTCCGCTTGCGAGCGGTCGGCGACCGCGCCTGCGGGCACGCTCGCCTGGGTGTCGATGCGCTCGTAGCGCGCGAACGGGATCAGCTGCGCCCGCTGACCGGGCGCGAGCAGCGTCAACACGTCGAAGCCGACCTCGCCGTAGTAGCCGTTCATCGAGTCCGCCAGTCGGTCGTCGGCCGCGAGCTGCCGCGCGCTGTTGAACGGGTCGACGTCGTCGAGGTCCGCCTGGGCGTAGAGCGCGCGCAGCGTCCACGGACCGGCCCGG
>CAZTQF010000175.1:0-6040 GCA_964615255.1 uncultured candidatus Brocadiaceae bacterium
CCGCCGCCGGAGCTGCTGCAGGGCCTGCCGCGCCCGCGCGTGCTGCTGCACCCTGGCACGTCCGACTTCGCCGCCTTCAAGCGGTGGCCCACCGAGCGGTTCGCGGCCCTCGCCGAGCGCCTCGAGGCGCGCGGCGTCGGCGTGATCGTCGGCTACGGTCCCGGCGAGGCGGCGCTGGCTGCGCCGGTCCTCGACGCCGCCAAGACCAGCCGCGCCGCCGACGGGGCGCAGCTCGGCTTCCGCGGGCTCGCCGGTCTGATGGCGCGCTGTGACGTCGTGGTCGCCGCCGACACGGGCCCGCTGCACCTCGGCGCGGCGGCCGGCGCGCGCTGCGTCGCGATCTTCGGGCCCAAGGACCCGGCGCGCTACGGACCGCGCGCGCACGGGAGCGCGCGGCACGAAGTCGTCTACCACGACGTGCCCTGCCGTCCCTGTCGACGCCGCGCCTGCGCCACGCCCCAGTGCGTGCTCGGGGTGACCGTGGACGAGGTGGAGGCCGCCGTGCTGCGACGGCTCGAGGAGCTGTGCGCGTGAACCCGGTCGCGACCACCGTCATCCGCCACCCCAAGGAGCGGATCCGCAAGTGCTCGCTGCGGTTCCTCCACGACCGGCCGGAGATGACGTTCTTGCGGGGCAAGCCCGACCTGCGCTTCGACGCGACGGGTTTCCTGCTGCTCGCCGTGGACGCGCCGCCGCTCTCGTCGGCGGACGCGGGCCGGCCGCTGCTCCTGCTCGACTCGACGTGGCGATGGCTGGCGCAGCTCGAGGCGTGCGTGGTCGGCGAGCCGATCCGCCGCTCGATCCCCGGCGGGCTGCGGACCGCCTACCCGCGGGTCAGCAAGGTCTTCGACGACCCGGCGGGCGGGCTCGCGTCGATCGAGGCGCTCTACGTCGCGCGGAAGCTGCTGGGCGACGACGACCGCGGCCTGCTCGAGGGCTACCACTGGAAGGACGACTTCCTGCAGATCGTCGCCGCCGCCGGCATCTGACGCGGCCCCGCCGCGCTGGTCCCGGAAGCACCGTAGCGATAGCGTCTCGGCGCGAGCGCCCGTAGCTCAGCTGGATAGAGCATCGGCCTTCTAAGCCGGCGGTCCCAGGTTCGAATCCTGGCGGGCGTGCCACCGCGACGCGCGCTCAGCCCGCCGCCGCGTCACCCGCAGCGCCTGCGTCGGGCTGCGTCCGGTACCGGTCGTGGATCCAGAGATACTGCTCAGGCGCGCGCCGGATCATGCGCTCGAGCCGCTCGTTGACCAGGCAGATCGTCCGGTGAAGGTCCGCCGTCCGGTCGCCGGTGGACTCCGGGTAGACGGTGGGCTCCGCCACCAGCTCGAACCGGAAGCCGTGCCCCTTGCGGATCGCCGCGCCGAAGACCAGCGGATAGCCGCGCCGCAGCGCGAGGCTCACGGCGGCGCGCTCGCAGCTGGCCACCTTGCCGAAGAAGGGCGCGAACACGCCGCGGAGGCGCTGGTTCTGGTCGACGACCTGGAGGCCGATGTCGCCGGCCTCCATCGCGTTGGCGAGGTCTCGGAACCCGCCGCGGCGCGGGTGGATCGTCAGCCCGCCGCGCTGCCGGGTGCCGAGCAGCCAGCGGTTGAGCAGCGGATTCTTGGTGACGCGCGCGATGCCGTGGGCCGTGCCGTGCAGCGCGGCCATGCCCGCGGCGCCGACCTCCCAGCTGCCGAGGTGCGCGGTGAGCGCGAAGTACGGCGCCTCGACGCCTTCGAGCTCGCGCTGCATCGGCGTGAGATCCATCACCTCTGCGACGTCGCCGCCGCGGTCCAGGAGCCGCGTGAGCCGCGCCATGTCGAGCGGCACCTTGAACAGGCTCGCGGTCGCGGCCGCGCCGAAGCGCATCCGCTCGCGCTCCGACAGGTCGGGGTAGGCCTGGGCCAGGAACCGCGCCGCGAAGCGGCGGCGCCGACCGTCCATCCGAAACCACGCGCGCCCCAACGCCGCCGCCGCCCGGTAGCCCAACCACTGCGGCACCCGCGCGGCGACGCCGATGGCGACGCGCGCGGCGACGTAGACCACGACGTCGCGGAGCCGGACCCGACGCGCGGCAGCGGTCACAGCAGCAGCTCCGCGGGCTCAGGCGGCGCGTCGACGAACCGCAGGTCGACGCGGAGCACGCGACGCGGCGCGTCGAAGCCGTCGAGGCGCGCGTCGTCCTTCTCGGTCGTCACGAGCTGCGCGTCCGCCGCGCGAGCGGCCGCGAGCGCGGCGGCCACCTCGCCGTCCGTGAAGCGGTGGTGGTCGCGGTGCACGAACTCCTGCACCACCTCGGCGCCGAGCGCCTCGACCGTGGCGCGGAAGCTCATAGGCTTCGCGATCGCGCTGAGCAGCACCACGCGCGCGCCGTCTAGGTCGCGCGCCGGCGCGACGGCGCCGCTCGGCCGGTCCACCACGTCGCTCGGCGCGTGGGCGCAGGCGTGCACCGGGATCGCGGGCTTGCCGCTCAGCTGGCGGAGGCGCGCGACGCGCGCGGCGCGCTGGTCGCGGCCGAGCGCGTCGGCGCGCGTCAAGAGGAGCAGGTCGGCGCGGCGGAGCCCCGAGCGGAACTCGCGCAGGTCCCCCGCCGGCAGGCAGTGGCCGTTGCCGAACGGCAGGCGCGCGTCCAGGCACACGACGTCGAGGTCTCGGTGCAGGCGACGGTGCTGGAAGCCGTCGTCCAAGACCACGAAGTCCGCGCCGCGCTCGACCAGCCGCCTGCCGGCGGCGACCCGGTCGGGGTCCTGCTCCTGAAGCAGCCACGGCAGCCTGCGCTGCAGCAGCACGCCCTCGTCGTTGAGCGCAGCAGAAGGCGCCCGCCCGTAGCCGCGCGCCAGCACGCCCGGGGTCCGGCCCGCGTCCTTGGCGAGCTGGCAGAGCCAGGCGACCGTCGGCGTCTTGCCGGTGCCGCCGACCGTCAGGTTGCCGACCGACACGACCGGCACATCGAGGCGGTGCGCGGTCTTCCAGCCGAGCGAGAACAGGGCGTTGCGCGCGGCGGCGACCGCGCCGTAGAGCGTCGCCAGCGGCCAGAGCGCCTGCCGCAGCGGGTTCGGCCCTTCGCCCGAGCTCACGCCTGCAGCGCGGCGACCTCGTCAGCCGTCGTCGCCGCCACGGTCTCGACGCCGTCGACGCCCGCGCCCGCGGCGATGCGCTTGACCATGTTGACGAGCGTCGGCTTGGGCCCGCACTCCACGAAGTGTCGCACGCCCTGCTCGAGCATCCCGGTGACGGTCGGCAGCCACAGCACCGCGCCCGCGAACTGGCGCTTGAGCGCGTCGCGCGCCGCGGCGGCCGTGGTGACGGGCGCGGCGTCGACGTTGCACCAGATCGGGAACGCCGGGTCCTGCATCGGCACGGCGTCCAACGCCGCGGCGAACTGCTCTCCCGCCGCGGTCAGCAGCGAGCAGTGGAACGGCACGCTGACCGCGAGCTTCATCGCCTTGCGCGGCGGCGCGAGCTCGACCAGCTGGTCCATTGCCGCCATCGAGCCGGACACGACCGTCTGCTGCGGTTCGTTGCGGTTGGCGATCTCGCAGACCCCCTGGTCTACCTTCGCGACGAGCGCCTCGACGTCCTCGATGCCCATCTTGCGGAGCACCACCATGGCGCCGGTGCCGACCGGCACCGCGCTCTGCATGAAGGTCGCGCGCTGCCGGACCAGCTGGACCGCGGCGCCGAGCGAGAAGGTGCCGGCGGCGACGTGCGCGGCGTACTCCCCGAGGCTGTGGCCCGCGGCGAGGTCCGGGGTCGCGCCGAGCGCCCGGAACGCCGCGACCGCGACCGTCAGGGTCGCAGGCTGGGTGTTCTCCGTCAGCTGGAGGCGCTCGTCCGGGCCCTCGAAGCACAGCTCCGAGACGGACTCGCCGAGCGCCTCGTCGGCTTCGGCGAAGGCCTCCCGCGCGCGCTCGAAGCGCTCGAAGAGGTCCCTCCCCATCCCGGAGAACTGCGATCCCTGACCGGTGAACAAGAACGCGCGCTGCATGCGTGCAGCATTCCGCGCCCCCCCGCCGGGGATCAAGCGCGTTCTGCTACTTACGCTGCGGGCGGGTCCGGTCCCGCTCGGCGCGCCGCTGCTGGCGTCGCGTCTGCGGCGGCGCCACGACGGCCACGTCCGGATCGACGCCGAAGGCGCGGCACGCCTTCAGCCACTCGTCGAACTGAGCGACGAACGCCTTCTCGACCGCGCTCGGCTGGGTGCCCAGGACGACGAAGCGTCGCGAGATCTCGTCGCGCTTGGTCCGGTTCCAGCCCTGCTTCGGCGGGAACTCGCGCAGCAGCGCACCCCAGCGCAATTGCTCCTCGCTCTGCTCTGCGCCTCGCTCTGCTTCGCTGGCGACGGGGGCCACCGCGGCCTCCGCTTCGCCCTCGTCCGCAGCCCCAGCGGCGCCGGTTTGCGACGAGGGCTCGGCGTCCGCCGCCGCCGCTTCACCCGCTGCTGGCGGCGACTCCTGCACCGCTGGCCGCGTCGGCTGCCAGCCCGCGAGGTCGGCAGGACCCGGCGGCGGGTTGCGCAGCGTCACCGGCGGGGCCGCAGGCGCCGCGGGGGCCGCAGGCGCAGCGGGAGCCTCAGAGACCTTCGCGAGCGCCGCAGCGCGCGCGCGACGCTCCTCGGCGCGCTGCTCGGCGCGCTGCATCTCGGCCTCGACCTGCTGAACCTGCTGCTGCGAGAGCCGCTGCAGGACCTCGTAGCTCTTGAGGCTGGCGAACGGGACGAACACGAAGCCGCGCGTCCCGCTGGTGTAGTAGAGCCGGATGCCGGCGCCCCGCTCGTCCGCGTCGGCGCGCACGAAGTGCAGGCCGTCGACGCGCTCCACGAGCCGGCCGTCCTTGACGACGCCCGTCAGCCGACTGCCGTTGTCGAGGCGCACGCGCACCTTGACGTGGCTCTTGAGCACCCGGCCCTCGCTGACCTGTTCGCGCATGTCGCGCGCGCGACGCTCGGCAGCAGAGGCCGACGGCGGCGCCTCCTGGGCGACCGCAGAGCACGCGAGCAGCGAGACGAACAGGGCGCGAGCGGAGTGCATGGTCCTGTATCGGCCGTTGGCGGCCAGGACCTTGCAGGCTCCTCGGCGCCGCGGGCCGAACACGCCGACGCCATCGCCGCTTCCGCGCTCCCACGACGCGCCGCGCGCCGCTTCAGCGGCCGCCCGCGTCGCGCGGCGCTTGCTTGCCGCCGCTCGAGGGGCGCGCCTCGTCCGCCCCGGCCCGCGCCGCGAGGCGCCGCTCGCGCTCGACGTGCAGCTTGGGCTTCTTGCCGTGGAACACGAACTGCACCTCGGTGCCGGGCTCGGGCAGCTCCTTGGTCGTCCACCAGTTCTGATCGTCGCGCGCGCGCTCGTGCACCATCGTCGCGAGGTGATTGTCCGGCGTCAGGTAGCAGACGCTGATCAGGTTGCCTTCGAAGTCCGCGATGAAGACCTCGGGGTCGTCCTTGTAGAGCTGCGCCATCCGGCCGCCGAGGTAGACCCACTTGCAGGTTCCCATCGGCTCCCGGGTCGTCAGGTCGAGCACCATGTCTTCGACGCAGCGCTCTTGGGCGTCGCCCTCCTCGTCGGTCCAGCGCACCGTCATCCAGAAGGGCGCCCCCTGCGGCGGCGTCACGACCAGGGGATCGGCGCCGTTCTGCACCTCCTCGAGCGTCGGCGCCGGCACCTTCTCCTTGTAGGTGGCGTTCTTGCCCTGCTTCAGGCCGATCGTCAGCAGGGCCGCGTTGAGCACGCTCGGCTTGCTGTTGGTCCAAAAGACCGCCTCGTGCTTCTTGCCGCGGCGGTGGATCAGCAGGTACTCGATCGGGTCCTGCGGCGGGTTGACGACGGCCGGCACCGTGACGGTGGCCCGCTTGGCGTCGACGACGATCTTCTCCTTCGCGAACGAAGCCAGCAGCTCTCGGAGCAGCTGCTGCGGGTCCTCCTCCTGCTGGCAGGAGGCGGAGGTCGCGGTGAGCACGAGGGCAGTCAGCAGGCGGGTCATCATCGTCCGGTCCTCTCTCGGGGTCGGGACACGGTAGCGCGGCTGGCCGCGTCGTGCCCTGCGAACTCGCGCACCCGCG
>CAZTQF010000176.1:0-6036 GCA_964615255.1 uncultured candidatus Brocadiaceae bacterium
CACACCAAGATGGACCCGCACCGCATGGTGTCCATCGTGCTCGAATACGGCGTCGACCGCTTCGTGATCAACAGCGCCGCCGACTGGGGCGTCAGCGACCCGATGATGGTGCCGCGCACCGTCGTCAAGCTCGAGCAGGCCGGCGTTCCCCGCGAGCAGATCGAGCAGCTGGTCTGGAAGAACCCGATCACGTTCTTCGGTCAGAGCGGCCGCCTCAACGAGGAGATGCTGGCCAAGCCCGCGTCGGCGAACCTGCGCGAGACGTTCGACGGCAACTCGGTGCTGCGCGGCCAGGACCCGGACAAGATGTGACCGAGCCGCGGATCGCGGAGCAAACGAGCGGCGTCGCGCGTCCAGGCGCGGTGCGTATGCCGCCCACGAGACTCCGCCGCGCCGCCGCCTCGGCCCTGGCCGCGCTCGCCGCCGGGTGTAGCGGGCCGCCGCCCGCCGCGACCTTCGCGCGCGTCACCGTCCACAACCCGACGGGCGACCCCCTCTGGCTGCACGAGGCCGCGCGCGACGGCTGGCGCCCTCCGCGACCGCTCGGCGCACGCGCTGCGCACAGCCTGCACCTCGCCGTCGGACGCTACGCGCTCGGCCGCTCGCCCCAGCGAGCGCTCGTGCCCCTGCCGATCCTGCCGCGCGAGCTGGGATACGAGCCCGCGCCGCTCGAGGTCACGGTCCACGCGCCGCCTCCGCCCGAACCCGGCTGGTGCTGGATCCCCGCTGGCCCGTTCGTGCTCGGCGACCGCCTCGGCGTCGGCCAGGAGGACGAGCGCCCGGTCCGCACGCCGAGCAGCGGCGGCTTCTGGCTCTCGTCGCACGAGACGACCAACGCCGACTATGCGCGGTTCCTCAGCGCCATCCCTGGCGACGAGGTCGATCCCGGCTGGCTCGACTTCGGGGGCAGCAAGTGCCGCGTCATCCGAGACGAGGCGACGGGCGACTACGGCACCGACGCGCCGCGCATGCCCGTCGTCACAGTCAGCGCCGCAGGGGCCGAGGCATACTGCCGCTGGCGGACGGCCACGACCGGCCTGCGCCACCGGCTGCCGACCGAGGCCGAGTGGGAGAAGGCCGCGCGCGGGCCCGGCTCGCGTGTCTACGCCTACGGCGATACGTGCGCGACGCTGCGCGCCAACCAGGAGAGCGGCGCGCTCGCGCCGGTCGGCGGCTACGAGCCCAACGGCTTCGGCCTCTTCGACATGACCGGCAACGCGTTCGAGTGGACCGCCGACGACTACGTCAGCGGCAGGGCCGGCGACCCCGACGCCGGCAAGTTCCGCGCGCTGCGCGGCGGGTCCTTCCTGCTCGACGGCATCTTCGTCCGCAACGCCATGCGCATGCGCCTCAGGCCGACCGTGCGCGCCGACGACGTCGGTTTCCGAGTGCTGCGCGAGGCCCCGCGGCGATCCCTTTGATAGGCTTGCAGAAATGCCGGAGGCCTGACCGGGCCGCCGCGTCCTGCGCCCATGAAGCTGCTGCTCACGACCGTCTTCACCCTCTGCTTCGCGGCAGGCGCAGCGGGCCAGATGGAGAAGCGCTGGTCTGGCCTCTTCCACCTGAGCAAGTATGAGCTGCAGGCCCCCGCGGTCGGCAAGCCGGCGCCGCCGCTGCACCTCTTCGACCTCGACGGTCGGCCGCGGAGCCTCGACCTGGAGCGCGGCCGCCGCGTGGTCCTGCTCGCCGGCAGCTTCACCTGACCCCCGTTCCGCCGCAACGCCGCAGGTCTGCGGCGGCTCCTGAAGCAGCACGAAGGCAACGACTTCGTCAAGTTCGTCGTCGTCTACCAGCGCGAGCCGCACGCGCGGCAGCTGGCCTTCCGCGACGTCGCGCAGCCGGAGACGTTCGAGGAGCGCGCCGCGCTCGCGGCCCGGATGCTCGAGGACCTCGAGCTGGACTTAGAGGTCTGGATCGACGACCTCGGCGACAGCAGCCGCGCGGCGTTCGGCGACCTGCCGAGCTGGGCCGTGATGATCAGCAGCGGCGGCACGATCCTGCGCAAGCTCGCCTGGCCGGAGCCCGAGAGCCTGCAGCAGTTCGTCAAAGGCCTCCCGACTGCCGAGCAAGTGCACGCCTCCCCGCCCGAGCGCGTCCGCGCCAAGCGCTGCGAGTACAGCCTGAAGCGCGCGGCCGCGCTCCGCTCGGGCACGGAGCGCGAGCACGCGGCCGAGCGGCGGGCGCGAGTGCACCAGCGCCGCGCGCATCTCGCCTACCTCGTCGAGGCAGCGCCGGAGCACGCGTCCCGCGACGCGTGGCTGCGAGAGCTGAGCGGCGACGGCCCGGCCTACCAGCGCGCCTGGGCCCTGACCCGACAGGCCGCGCTCCCGCCGCGACGCCAACGCTGATCCGGCGGCAGCGCCGCCATAAGATGTCGGCGATGCGCCCCCTGTCGCTTCTCTGTGCGCTGCTCGCGGCGCTGACCTCGGCAGCGCCTGCGCCCGCCCAGCAGCAGCCCGCGCCGCCGCGTCGCGACGCCAAGAAAGGCGACTTCGCGCGCTTCCCGCTGGGGAGGCTCGGCGGCAGCGCCGAGGTCCTCGCCGGCCGTGACTCGATCGAGGTCCTCTCGGTCCAGGACGGCGCGCCCGCGCAGCGCGCCGGCCTGCGCAAAGGCGACGTCATCGTCTCGATCGACGGCGTCACCCCGCCCGCGCACACGCGCGACATCAACTCGCTCGCTGGGCCGATGAAGGCGCTCGGCGACGCGATCCTGGCGCACGTCGGCATCGGAGCGCTCGCGCTCGGCGTGCGCCGGGGCAGCGAGACCCTGACGCTCGAAGTGGCGCTCCCCGAAGTCCCCGACTTCTACGCGGGCGTGGTCGAAGACCTCCTGCGCACGCGCAGGACGAACGGCTCGTGGCGCGCGAACACGGGCGAGGACGCGTCGCGCTACACGACCGCGCTGTGCGGCCTCGCCCTGCTCGGCTACGGCGACCCCGCGCACCGCCCGGCGCTCGCGAAGGTCGCCGCCTACCTCGCCGGGCCCAAGCGGCGCGCGCACCTCGGCGACTCGCTGCTCGAGCCCGCCGGGCTGTCCAACTGGTTCTTGACGATGTCGGGCATCTACCTCGCCGAGTACGTGCTCGCGACCGGCGACGAGCAGTGGCGGCCGACGATCCAGCTGTTGTGCGACGCGCTCGCCGCGCGGCAGACGGCGCAGGGCCGCTACGGCCACGGCATCAAGGTCGGCTACGGCGGCAAGGGCCTGAACATCATCAACACCCACGCGCACCTGCTGTGGGCGCTCGCCGAGCGCGCGGGCTGCGCCATCGACGAGGGCGCGTGGCGACGGTCGCTCGCGGAGGTCCAGGAGTCGACGGGCGAGAACGGCGGCGTCCGCTACTGGACGCTCAACACCGGCTACTGGGACGCCTGCGCCCGCACCGGCCAGATGGCGCTCGCCCTGTCGCTGCGCGGCGAGCAGCCCGCGCTGGTGGCGCGCATGACCGGCTACCTCGAACAGCACAGCGCCCGCATGCGCGAGGCGCACGCGACCGGTTCGATCGGGATGATCTTCGGCTCCGCGGCGCTGCGCAGGATCGACGCGCAGGCATGGCGACGCCACGCAACCAGCTGGCGCTGGTACCACGCGCTGATGCAGCTGCCCGACGGCTCGGCCGGCTACGTCGGCGGCAAGCGCAACAACGGCGGGGACCATTACCTCAACAAGCAGCACATCGCCAACGCGATCGCCGGCGTGATGCTGGCCTGCGAGCGCGGCCTGCTGCACATCTGCGGCAACGACGAGCGCGGCTGGCTCGCCCGCCGCACGCCGCTGCCGCCGCTTGAGGTCCCCGCCGACGAGCGACCCGACAAGTGGGCCGACGACATGGCCAAGTTCGGGGCGCTCGACGCCGAACAGCCCGCCCCGCGCGGCGCGGCCGTGTTCGTCGGCAGCTCCAGCATCCGACGCTGGGATACGCTGCGCAGCGACATGGCGCCGGTCCCCGTGGTCCAGCGCGGCTTCGGCGGCTCCAAGCTGTTCGACGCCTGCTACTGGTGCGAACAGCTGCTGGCGCCGCACGCGTCGCCGAGCTGCGTCGTGGTCTTCTCAGGCACCAACGACATCAGCGGCGACGCGCCGAAGTCAGCGGCGCAGGTCTGTGAGCTGTTCGAGCTGCTGGTCACGCGGATCCACGCGATCCACCCGGGCCTGCCGATCTGCTACGTGGCGATCACCCCGACGCCGAAGCGCGCCAGGCACCGCGCGATCGTCGACGCCGCGAACGAGCGGATCCGCGCGGCGTGCCGCCGCTCGCCGCTGCTTGAATTCGTCGACCCGCGCCCCGCGCTGCTGCTGCCCGACGGCGCCCCGGACCCGGCGCGCTTCGTGCGCGATCGGCTGCACCTCAACGCCCAAGGCTACGCGGTCTGGACCGACTACCTGCGCCCCGTCGTCGAGCGACACCGAGCCGCCGCGGCCGCGCGCCGCTAGCCCGCGGCCGGCTCCCGCCAGGGCCAGTCGCCGGGTGCAACCCCAGCGGTGAGCCGCTACCCTGCTCGCCCTCCGATGCCGGACCTGACCCACGAGATCCAGCGCAGGCGCACGTTCGCGATCATCTCGCACCCGGACGCCGGCAAGACCACGCTCACCGAGAAGCTGCTGCTCTACGGCGGCGCGATCCGCGAGGCCGGGTCCGTCAAGGCCCGTCGCGGCGGCCAGAGCGCGACGTCGGACTGGATGGACATCGAGAAGAAGCGCGGCATCTCGATCACGTCGTCGGCCCTGCAGTTCGAGTACCAGGGCTTCTGCGTCAACCTGCTCGATACGCCCGGCCACCAGGACTTCTCCGAGGACACCTACCGCACGCTGGTCGCAGCGGACGCGGCGCTGATGCTGATCGACGGCGCCAAAGGCGTCGAGCCGCAGACCATCAAGCTGTTCAAGGTGTGCCGCGACCGGGGCATCCCGATCGTGACGGTCGTCAACAAGATGGACCGCCCGGCGCGCGCGCCGCTGGACCTGATGGACGAGGTCGAGAAGACGCTGGGGATCACGATCACGCCGGCGTCCTGGCCGATCGGCTCCGGCGACTCCTTCCGGGGCGTCTACTCGCTGCGCGACAAGGAGGTGCTCTTGTTCGAGAAGACCGCGCACAACGCGACCCAGGCTGCGGTGCAGACGACCGGGCCCGACGACCCGCAGCTGCGCGAGGCGCTCGGCGAGCGCGCGCACGACCAGCTGATCGAGGACCTGATGATGGTCGAGGAGTGCGTGCAGCCGTTCGAGCTGGACGCCTTCCTCAAGCAGGAGATCTCGCCGATGTTCTTCTGCTCGGCGCTCGTCAACTTCGGCGTCGAGACGATCCTCAAGCACTTCATCGACATGGCCCCGCAGCCGGGCCCCCTGCCGACGCTCGACGGCGACATCGCCCCGGACGAGCCGTTCTTCAGCGGCTTCGTCTACAAGGTGGCGGCCAACATGGACAAGATGCACCGCGACCGGATCGCGTTCCTGCGCGTGACGTCGGGGCGCTTCGAGCGCGGCATGTCGGCCAAGCACCTGCGCATGGGTCGCGAGGTGCGCCTCTCCCACCCGCACCGGTTCTTCGGCCAGGAGCGCGTCTCGATCGAAGAGGCCTACCCCGGAGACGTGATCGGCCTGATCAACCCCGGCATGTTCCGGGTCGGCGACGCGCTGAGCAGCGGCAAGAACTTCGAAGTCCGCAACTTCCCTCGGTTCGCGCCGGAGATTTTCGCGCAGGTCGCGCCGCGTGAACCCTCGATGGCAAAGGGCTTCACCAAGGGCCTGACGCAGCTCGGCGAGGAGGGCGTGGTGCAGATCTTCTGGCCCCGGATCGGCGCGCGCGAGCCGGTGCTCGGCGCCGTCGGAGAGCTGCAGCTCGAGGTGTTCCAGACCCGACTCGAGGTCGAGTACGGGGTCTCGCTCAGGCTGGATCGCAAGGGCTGGACCCGCGCGCGCTGGATCAAGGACGTCAGCGACGAGGTCCTCGAGATCCTGCCGATGGTCGTCAAGGACGAGGCCGACCGCTTCGTCGCGCTGTTCAACTCCGACTTCGAGATCGACTACGCCAA
>CAZTQF010000177.1:0-6035 GCA_964615255.1 uncultured candidatus Brocadiaceae bacterium
CCGCGGTCTTCTGCTTGACGGCGTCCTGCAGGTCGTCGGTGCCGGCGACGGCGCCGCCAGCGATGACGACGGCGGTCACGCCGAACTCAACGGACTCCGCGCCGCGCTCGTCGCGGATGAAGTTCATGATCCAGTTAGACATAGAGATCCTTTTCGGGTTTGGGTGTGGGAGAGGGAGTCTTCGGCAGCACTGCGCTGCTTAGAAGGTGGCTTCGTTGAGCTGCGTGATCGTGTCCGCGGTCTTCTGCTTGACGGCGTCCTGCAGGTCGTCGGTGCCGGCGACGGCGCCACCAGCGATGACGACGGCGGTCACGCCAAACTCGACGGACTCTGCGCCGCGCTCGTCGCGGATGAAGTTCATGATCCAGTTGGTCATAGGAATCTCTATTCAGGAAGTGGAAACGTGAAGAGGTGCGCGAGCGACCCGGAGTCGCCCTGTGCGCTAGGCATTAGAGCATGCTTCCCCGGGGCGGCAACCCCCGTAAGTCGTTGGTTCGCAGCAACGTAAGAGCATTCTGGCGAGGGTCGGGCAGAGCTCTGGAGCCACGCTGCCAAAGGCGTTTCGGCTCAGTTGCGGTGCGCAGGAGCCACGCACGCGGCGCGATCGCGAGCGGCGCGCGCGAGTTGCAGGTTCTGATCTACGGCTTCCAACGGGAGCACGCGGGCCCACAGGCGACGAGCGCTCTGCTCGGATTCTTCGCCGCCGGCCAGGGCGTGGGCGAGCGCGAGGTTGCCGATGTAGTCCGCGTCACGCCGGTCGGCGTCGTGAGCTGCCTGGAAGTCCATGGTCGCGCGCTTGAGATCACCCTGGAGCATGTGACACAGCCCCCGGTTGTTGAGCAGCAGCGCGTGATTCGGCGTGACCTCGAGGCCGCGCGACAGGAGCGCGACGGCGTCCTGGTACTGGCCTGCCATCACCATCAGTTCGGCCGGCTCCGAGTAGGACGCCACGGAGTTCGGATGCTCGAGGAGCATCTTTCGCGCGACCTGGGCAGCACCTGCGGTGTCGCCTTTTGCAGCCAGCACCCGCACCGTCATCTGGAGGGTGCGCACAGAGGTCGGCTCCAGTTCGCCGCCCTTGAACCAATCGTCCTCGGCTCGCGGTCCGGTCGAGCAGCCCGCCATGCTCATGGCAAGGAGGATGGCGACAGCGAGAGCGAGGGAGCGCATGCAGAGTCTCATCGTGGATTCAGCGGGGCAGATCGAAGGAATGGCGACGGCGAGAGCGAAGGAGCGCATGCAGAGTCACGTCTTGGATTCAGCGGGACAGGTCGAATGACCGTCCTCGCGGGGCGGTCATCGGGCGCTGCTCGAACGCTTGCAGTCTCGCTGCCACGTCCTTTGCTGCAGCGCCTCGACCGTCGGCATAGCCGGTGGTGACGCGGACAGCGCCGTCGATCAGCTTGAGCTCTGCCACGAACGCTCGCACGGCCGCCAAGCGCGCAGCGCCAAGTTCCTCAGGTGAGCAGGCGCCAGGGGAGACGTGGATCTCGAGCGGCGCGGAGCGATTCGCGCGTATCAAGGCGCCGAGTGCACGTCGCCCCAGGTCTGTGAGCTTCGACCCGCCGGCCTCGAAGTGGTGAGAATAGAGAGCGGACTCGCGGGTGAGCGCGGCGACGTATTGGCGCGCGAACGTCTCGAACCTTGGGGAGTGCGCGAAGACGGTGGACACCGGAGCGGCGATGGCTCGATCGCGAGCTTCAGGCGGGGACGCACACGAAGCTACGGCCAGCAGGGCTCCGCCGAGGGAGAGGGCGCACAGGGGGCGGCGCCGGACGGGGTGAGGGCTTGCGGTCATCGATTCGTCCATGTTTTTGTGAGCGCTAGCCAGCGTTCGCGTCCTTCAGCGCGTCGAGGACGAGCGCGAGCAGCGGGCCCAGGACGAGCAGCAGGGTCGCAGGCAGCATGCACGCCGCCAGCGGGATGAGCATCTTCACCGAGCTCCGGTGGGCGCGCTCCTCGAGCTCTTGCATCGAGTCGTGTACCAGCGAGTCGACGCCCAGCTTGATGCTCGCCGATAGCTCTGAGCCGAACTGCTCCGCCTGTTCCAAGACCTGGCCGATCCCTGCGAAGCTCGCCAGCTGGGTCCGCTCCGCGGCCTGCTCCAACGAAGATCGCCAGGAAGTGCTCAACCTGACATCGAGGTCGATGCGTCGGAACTCCTCCGCCAGCGGGTCGCGGGCGAGTTCCAGTCCGTCGGCGACGCGCTGCCACGCAGCGTGCAATCCGAGGCCGCCTTCCACGCCGATGCAGAGCAGCTCCATAGCCGCGGGCATACTCGCCGACCGCTTTGCCAGGAGCCGCGCACGCTGACCGCTGAGCCACGCGCGTGAGAGCGTGTTGGCCAAGAGCGCGCCGCCGACGGCCCATGCAGCCATGACAACCGCAGCGCGTTCGCCGGCGAGCAGGACGCCTGCGAGCGCGCCTGCCAAGACGGCCGCGGTCGACAGCAGCGTGAATGTGAGGCGCTGCGGCGCCGTGCGGAGACCTGCCAGCTCCAGGCGGCGACGACGGTCCGCTCGGAGGCCTGCGAGGCCTCGCCTGGCGATCGGTCGCCAGAGCCGCTGCTCTGGCCGCGCGGCGGCCCTGTGCGCCGTTTGTTCCAGGACTCCGACGCCCGCGACGACGCAGAACGTCGCGGCGGCGGCGATGAGGGCTGGGTTCTCCATGACGCTCACTGCGCACCTCCGGGAGCCGTGCGGTCCGCTTCCAGCCGCGCCATCTTCTGGATCGCCCGGAGGCCGAGGAAGAGCAGCGCCGCAGAGATCGCGATCATGAAGTTGCCGCCTGCACTCTCGAACAGGAAGGTCGCGTAGCCGTCGAGCGCCTGGCTCAGCAGGGTCACCGCGACGATCGGCAGCATCACCAGGGCGGTCGAGGCCGCGCGGCTGTAAGAGACGATCGCGCGCGCTCGGCGCCGCACGCGGCTGCGCTCCAGCAGCGTCCGGCTCAGCCGCGCAGAGGTCGCGATGAGGTTGCCCCCGACATCTTGGTTCATGGCGATCGCCATGCCGAAGGCGCGGAACTCGGGCTTTCGGACCTTGGCCATGCACCGGACCACTGCTGCAGAGAGGTCGTCCCCGATGCGCTCGGCCTGGAGGATCTCGTTGACGACGGCCCGCGGGGTCCCCGCGGCCTCAGCGGCCGCCGCGCGCAGCGCGTCCAGGAGGGGCAGTCCGGCGCGCAGCGCGCGGTTGGTGGTCTCGATGACTACGAGCCACTGCGCGTCGTCTCGCCGGTCGCGGCGTTCTGCGATGATCGCGCGGAGGAACTGCGTCACGCCGTAGCCCGCGATGACGAGCGCCACGGCGAGCCACGGCCGGTCGAAGTCCCGCCATGCGACGTAGGCCCCCGCGAAACACGCGAGCAGCGGCAGCGTCGCGGTGAGGCCCGCGCCAGTGGACGGCGCTCGCGCTCGCTTGGTGCCTGCAGCGGCGGCGGAGGAGCGCGCAGCGTAGAACAGCGCGACGCCGCCGGCGACAGCAGGAGGCAGGATGCGATCCCAGTCGACGGCCATCTCAGCGCGCTCCTCCGAGTCTTCCAGGCTCGAACATCGAGTCGTCGAGAACGACACCTCGCTTCGCGAGCAGGTCGGCGAACGCGGGACGATGGCCGGTCGCCGAGAAGCGCGTGACGCCGGCGGAGTCGGGTTCGAAGCGGTGGAGCACCTCGACCTGCAGGCTGTCGTCTCGACGCTGGAGCTGTGCGATCTCGCCGACGACGCGGCGGCCGTCCGGGAGTCGCTCCAGGTGGACGACCAGGTGCACGGCGTCGGCGATGTAGTTTCGAAGCGCCGCGACGGGGACCTCGAAACCGCTCATCAGCAGCATGGACTCGAGCCGCGTCAGCGCCTGCTGAGCGCTGCTCGCGTGCAGCGTCGTCATCGAGCCGTCGTGACCGGTGTTCATCGCTTGCAGCATGTCGAACGCCTCTGCACCGCGGCATTCGCCGACCAGGATGCGGTCGGGGCGCATCCGGAGGGCGTTGCGCAGCAGGTCGCGCACCGTGACGACGCCGACGTCTTCGAGGTTGGGCGGACGCGTCTCGAGTCGGACGAGATAGGGGCTCGCGAGACGCAGCTCGGCTGCGTCTTCGATGGTGATCACCTGCTCGTGCTGACCGATGGCAGAAGAGACAGCGTTCAGCATCGTCGTCTTGCCGGCGCCCGCGCCGCCCGAGAACAAGATGTTCAAGCGACCGCGCACGCAATCGGCCAGCAGCTGCGCCATCTCCGGGGTCAACGAGCCGAGCGCGACCAGGCCATCGAGCGTCAGCGGCTGTTCGGGGAATCGTCGGATCGAGAGCTGCGGTCCGTCGAGCGCGAGGGGCGGGATGATGACGTTGACGCGAGACCCGTCCTCAAGGCGCGCGTCGACCATCGGGCTGCGCTCGTCGACCCGTCGACCCACCCTGCGCACGATCCGCTGGATGACCTGCATCAGGTGCGCGCGGTCCCGGAACTGCGCCGAGGACCGTCCGAGTCGTCCCGCGCGCTCCACCATCACGCGATCCGGTGCATGGACCAGGATGTCGGTGGTCTCGGGGTCTGCGAGCAGCGGCTCCAGCGGCCCGAGCCGGAACGTGTCGTCGAGCACGCAGTCGATCAGATTCTCGACGCCCACAGGGTCGAGCGCGTGATCGCCGGTCTGGATCAGCTGCTGTAGCCGCGCCCGGCACTCGGCCTCGAGCTGGTCGCTCTGCAGCTGCTCTGCAAGAGCGACGTCCATGGTCGCGACGAGCTGCTGGTGCAGGCTGCGTCGCAAGGACAGCAGCTGCGCAGCGTCATGGTTCGTGGCGAGGTTGCTCACTTGTCGCCCTCTGACTTGGTCTCCTTCGAAGCCGCCGGCAGCTCAGCGACCTCCGCTGCGGCGGCGCGCTTGGGGTCGTCGCTGCGCTGCCACGCGCCGGGGCCTTGCAGGCCGTCGAGGCCCATCTCCGTGAGGCGCTTCGCGGGCTCAGCAGCGGCCGTCCCTTCGATCTTGCCGTCGAAGAAGAGCTGCCAGTCCGAGGGCGTCACGTGTTCCGCGCCTGGGAGCAGGATCCCCTCGCCGTCGACTGGCTCGACCAGCTCGGCGGTGACGATGACGACGAGCTCGGTCTCCTCCTTCTCGTAGCGAATGCTGCGGAAGAGCGGACCGAGGATCGGCAGGTCGCCCAGGATCGGCACGGACCCTCGACGTGACTGCTCCTTGTTGCGGAGCAAGCCGGCCATGGCGAAGGACTGGCCGCTCCCCAGCTCCACAGTTGTGCTGGAGCGCCTCGTCACGATGCCGGGGATGATGAAGCCGTTCTGCTGCAGGGCGCCGATCTCCGACAGTTCGCTCACCTCCGGCGCGACCTCCAGCCGGATGCGGCCCTCTCCGAGCACGAGGGGGCGGAAGTTCAGGCGGACGCCGAACTCCTTGTACTGGATCGTCACGACCGAGCTCGAGTTGGCGGTCGTGCCCTGGACGATCGGGATCGGGAACTCGCCTCCGACCAGGAAGCTCGCCTCCTCACCGCTGACGGCCACGAGGTTGGGCTCGGCGAGCAGCCGGACATAGCGGTTCTCGACCAGCGCCTGCAGGAACACCTCGAGGTTTGCGCTGGGCAGGCCGCCGAACAGGGTCGTCGCGCTCGTTACGGCGCTCCCGACGCCCCCGTACGTGTAGAGCGCGTTCGCGATCGAACTACCGGGAGAAGGCGTGATTGAGACCGGTTGGAAAGTGGACCCCGGCGACTGCAGCCCGCCGAACCCGGACGCGCTCGACGCGACGGCGCTTACACCGAGCGAACGCAGCGCGGTCCGGCTCGCCTCGGCGATACGGACTCGCAGCTGCACCTGCTGGACGCCTGGGACGCGCGTGAGGTCGGTCCACTTCACGCCGGCCTCGGTCAGGAACTTGCTCATCGCAGCGCCTACTTCGACGCTCGGGACGGTGCCGCTCACCGCGACGGTGCCGTCCAGGTACTCAGCTTCGAGGTCTGCGCTGAACAGCCGCCGCAGCGCCTTCTGCAGCTCCGGGTCGCGGCATGCGTCGAGGGCCGCGTCGATG
>CAZTQF010000178.1:0-6005 GCA_964615255.1 uncultured candidatus Brocadiaceae bacterium
TTCGACCTCTACGCCGGACCGCCCGTGATCGTCACGCGCGGCGAGGACCGCGCGCTCACGACCCGCAACTACCTGCCGACGCTGTTCCTCAACCTCCGCGGCAGCGAGCGGGTGATCGTCACGAGGTTCTTGGACTTGCCAAAGGACGCGCACGAGCTGCGCGCGCGGCTGATGCCGACCATCACGGGGTTCGCGGCGGACCGGCGCGAGGACCGGGACCTCGTCGCGCTCTGCGTCGACCCGGTGCGAGCGATCCTGTTCGACCCTTCGGAGCTGCCGCAGCTGCGCGTGCTCGCGCTCAACTGCCTGACCCGCAACTGGCTGACGATCGAGGACGCGATGCGGCTCAAGCGGCTGACGCGCCGGGAGTCTCTCGGGATGCGGGCGCTGTTCGCCGACTTCCTCAACAACGTGTTCTAGCAGCGGCGCCGCGCGCTCAGAACAGCAGCCAGCGTTCGTTGTCGCGGCCGGGGTAGGGAGTCAGCCGCCGGCTGCCCATGCCCGGGCGTCGATGCGCTCGGCCGGGCCGCGGCCGGCCGTCGTCGAGCCCCGCGTAGGACGCGCGCAGGTTGCGCGTGTAGGCGCGGGCGGCGTTCTCGGGGTAGAAGAAGGTGCAGTGACCAGGCCCGAGCGTGCTGCGCGGCCACGCGGTCACCTCCAGCGCGGGCGCAGTTCCCTTGCCCGGCCGTTGGTCGACAGGGAACGGCGACTCGCTCAACTGGAACACGTAGTGCTTGTTCTGCAGGCAGAGCAGCGCGCCGTCGGGGGGCGGCTCGACCGGCTCGAGGTCCTTGACCCGCAGGCCGCGGCTGGCTGCGAGGGCGTGGCAGCGACCCTCGACGGCGCGGACATCGGCGGCCTCGAGCGGTGCGGAGAAGCCGTCGCACGCGTCGAGCAGGGTCTCGGCGATCCGGTTGGCGCGCGCCTCCACCCGAGTCGTGCGAGACGCGCTCCACCAAGGAATCCACAGGCTGAACCCGAGCAGGCCGAGCCCGAGCGCCACGTAGACGCTCGCCGGGTTGATCCACGGCTGTCGGAAGGATCCGCTCACTCCCGCTACTATCGTCGAAGCGCATGCAAGTGACCAGGATCCAACCACCGCAGCTGCCGTCGCACGTCGCGGCGTGCTTCGCGGGGATCGCGCGGATCGGCGGGCGCGCGTGGTTGGTCGGGGGGAGCGTGCGCGACCTGCTGCTGGGCCGGGCGCCGCGTGACTTCGACGTGGCGACGGACTTGGCGCCGGCAGCGGTCGCTGCGGGCTTCGACGAGGTCGACCTGCGGAGCGCGCGGTTCGGCGCGTGCGTCGTGCGGCAGGATGCGCACGAGGTGACGGTCACGACGCTGCGCGCCGAAGCAGGCTACACCGACGGCAGACGTCCCGACGAGGTCGTCCATGTCCGCGAGGTGGACCGCGACGCGGCGCGCCGGGACTTCACCGTCAACGCCCTCTACCTCGACCCTGCGACCGGAGACGTGCTGGATCCGTGCGGCGGGATCGCGGACCTGGAGCGCGGCCTGCTCCGCTGCATCGGGTCGCCCGAGCAGCGGTTCGCCGAGGACGCGCTCCGCCTGCTGCGGCTGGCGCGGTTCTCCGGCAGCCTCGGCTTCGAGGTCGAGCCCGCCGCGGCTGCGGCCGCACGTTCGGCGGCAGCAGGGCTGCGCGCGCTCGCGCCGGAGCGGGTCTTCGCCGAGCTGACGGACATGTTCACGGGCCGAGGCCGGGGGCGCGGGCTGCGCGCGCTGGTCGCGCTCGGGTTGGCCGAGGTCGTGCTGCCGGAGGTCGCCGCGATGGACGGGGTCGCGCAGCCGCCCGAATACCATCCGGAAGGCGACGTGTTGACCCACGTCGCGCTCGTCCTGGACGAGGTGCCCGAAGGGGACGAGATCCTCAGCTGGAGCGCGGTGCTGCACGACGTCGGCAAGCCGCCGACGTTCCGCGTCGCCGAGGACAGGATCCGCTTCGACGGCCACGACGTGCTCTCGGCGCAGATGGCCGAGGACGTGCTCGCGAGGCTGCGCGCGCCCGGCCCGCTGCGGGCCGCGGTCGTCGACGTCTGCCGGCAGCACATCCGGTTCGCTGGGCTGCCGCAGATGCGCCCCGCGCGCGCCGAGCGGTGGATGCGCAGCGAAGGCTTCGCGCGGCACCTCGCGTTCCACCTGGCGGACTGCATGGGCAGCCACCGGGACCTGCGGATCTACGAGTTCGCGCGCGCGCGGCTGGCCTCGTTGCCACCGCAGGCGCCGCCGCTCCTGCAGGGGCGAGACGTGCTGGCCCTCGGCGTCGCCGGCGGGCCGCAGGTGGGGGAGATCTTGCGTCAGGTCGAGGCGCAGATCGAGGCTCGCGAGGAGCCCACGACGCGCGACGAGGCGCTCGTCCTGCTTCGGGACGCGGTCGAGCGTGCAGGTCAAGCGCGGGACCGGACCGGGCGATAGCTCCAGCGTGCGGACGGCTGGACCGTCTGCGCAGGAGACCACATGCTGCGCCACACCACCGACGAGTTCGACGCATTCCGCCGGGACCGCAAGCGGGCCAGGGCGCGGCTCGGGCCGCAGCCGAGCGTGCTCGGCTACGAGAACGCCGCGCTGCGGGAGCTCGAGCAGGTCGAGGAGCGGGAGGTGCGGGAGCAGCAGCTCTCCCGGGAGGTGCACGACTTCTTCGCGGAGGCGACCAAGCAGGCGGCGTCGATCGTCGAGAAGGTCGCCCAGGACGCGGAGCAGGAGGTGGACGTTCGCCTCCAGGACGAGATGCGCAGCTTCCTCGTCGACGCGATGGCGCGCATGAACACGTTCGTCTCTTCCACGATCGACCGCGAGGGGTGCGCCGGCGTCGCCGAGACCCAGGTCGAACCGGACATCAAGCACCTCGTCGGCCCCGAGCTCGACGGCTTCCGCTACGAAGGCTCGCCGTCGGGGCGCGACGCCCACATCGGCCAGGATCCCTTTCAGACCGCGGTCGAAGACGTGCAGGCCGAGTTCCGTGAGCGCGTGCAAGGGCGTGACGAGCACGGTCAGGAGCAGCTGGCTGGGGGCGCGCAGGAGCTCCCGAAGGCAGCGCCGGAGCCCATCGACGAGCCTGACACATGCGTCGACGAGCCTGACGCGGCGCCGAGCGCCGAGCAGGCGGCTCAAGACCAGCAGGACGCCTCGAGCCCGGAAAGCGACGCCGAGGCGCCTGCAGCCGACCCGGAGCTCGAGCAGTTCAAGAACGCGCTCAAGGCGCTGGTGCGGCAAGGGGTGATGCAGCGCGAAGAGGCCGAAGCCGCCTGGCAGGCGCGCGTCGGGCGGAGAGCTCTCGGCTAGCCGCCGCGGTCACGTCAGCGCGATCCGCCGCGAGATCCACCGGGCGGCCGGGATCGCGGCGACGATCCCGACTGCCTCGGGCCACCTGCCTGCTGCGAGCGTCAGCAGCGCCGTGTAGAGCATCGTGCCCAGCAGCAGGTAGGTCATGCTCTCGCGGATCCTCGCCTGCGGCCACTCTCGTGCCCGCGCGTTGCGCCGCAGAAACCACAGGCACGGGAGCGCGGCGATCGCGGTCGCGGGCCACCAGCCGCCCTGAACGACGGCGACGCCCGCGAAGGCGACGATCGGCGGCGCGGCCTGCACCGTCGCGACGGCGCGCGCCGGCACCGAGCGCACGTCCTCGAAGATCCCGAGGATCGTCACGGCGACGATGTAGACGCCGTAGCAGAGGGCGGCGAGCAGCAGCGCGCGGCGCGCCGCGTCGGGGAGCGGCGCCTGGGACGAGGCGAGGGCGAGGCCGGTGCCGAGGTTCATGGCCCGGAGCACGCCCATGTTGATCGCGCCGAGCCACCCGATCCGCTTGCCCGCGAAGTCGTAGACGAGGACGAACGCCACGATCCACGCGTGGTGTCCGCGGCACGGCGAAGCCCAGAGCCCGCCTGCCAGCAGCGCCACACCCAGCAGCACGGCGAACTGCAGCGAGAGCGCGCCGCTCGGGAGCGGTCGCTCGGGGCGTTGCTGGGCGTCGATCCGGCGGTCGGCGACGTCGTTGAGGACCATGCCCGCGCCGTAGACGAGCGTGCTCGCGATCATCGCGCGAACGACCGGCGCGCCGAGCGCGACCTGGGCGATGGCGGAGCCCGCGAGCACGTCGGCGGCTGGGGAGAACCACGTGCCGATGCGGCACAGGTGCAAGAGCGGGCGCAGCACGGAAGCACGCGGCCTCAAAGCAGCCGCAGGATGTCGTTGTAGGTGACGAACAGGACCAGCAGCAGCACGAAGACGAGGCCGATGACCTGGCTGTAGCCGAACACCTTCGTGCCGACGGGAGAGCCCTTCACCTTCTCGATGAGGAGGAACAGCAGGTGGCCGCCGTCCAGGACCGGCACCGGCAGCAGGTTGACGAAGGCGAGGTTGACGCTCAGCAGCGCGAGGAAGTACCAGAACCAGCTGGGGCCCCGCTGCGCCGCCTGGTAGCTCACCTGACTGATCCGGATGATGCCGCCGAGGTTCTTGGCGCCGACCTCTCCGGTGATCAGCCGCTTCATGGTGACGTAGAGCTGCTTGACGAGGTCCAGCGAGCAGACCGTGCCGAGCTGCACGGCCTCGGCCAGCGACGCGGCGCGGATCTCATTCATCAAGGGCGCAATCGACCTTCGGAAGCCGAAGTCGGGCGCCGGGTCGCGGCGGGGACGGATCGTCAGCGTGAGCGCGGCGCCGCTGGGGGCGTCATGCGGCGACGACAGGTCCGTGGCGCTTGGCCGCTTGACGTCGAGAGACAGCGGCTGCGTTCCCTGCTGCTGGACCGCTGCGCGGAGCTGGTCCCAGTCCGTGATCTCGACGCCGTCGATGGCCGTGATCCAGTCGCCTGGCCGAATGCCGCCGTCGGCCGCCGCGCTGCCAGGCGTCGGCAGCAGCTGCAGCCGCGGGTCGGTGTCGAACGCCACGGAGTCGGCGAGCGCGCGGCGGTCGGCGGGGGTGAGCGAACCCTCCAGCTCGACGCGCGCGCCGTCGCGCTGAACGACCCAGGAAGTCGACGTGGCGTCGCGATCACCGAACCGCGACAGGTCGCCGTCGAAGAACCGCTCGCCGTCGATCGCGAGCACGATGTCGCCGCGAGCGAGGCCGAGCCGGGTCGCCGCGTCGGTCCCGCTCCGGATCCCGAGGACGCGGTTGGGCAGCGGACGCACGCCCAGGAGCGCGGGCGCCTCGTCGGTGGAGGGCTCGGGCGCGACCGTGAAGGACAGGCGTGCTTCGTCGCGCTCGACCTCGACGGCGACCGGCGCGTGCGCCTCGAGCGGCGCGACGACGGCGGCTGCGTCGCCGTTGATCGTCAGCAGGCGGTCGCCCGTGCGAAGCCCGGCCGCGGCGGCCGGTCCTGATGGGTCGACGGACAGCACCACCTCGCGCTCGTCGTAGGCCGGTCGCAGTCCGAGGCCGTAGAGCCCCTGCTCGGCCAAGAAGCGCGGCGCGGCCGTGACCACGCGGCGTTGCCCGTCCTCGTCCTCGAGCAGGAGCTCGACCGGGCGCCGGCCGCCGAGCGCGACCTCGATCGCCATGTTCTGAAACGAGTAGACCGGCTTGCCGGAGACCTCGAGCACGCGCTCCCCGCGGCGAACGCCCGCTTCCCACGCGGGCGAGCCGAGCGGCACATCGCCCGCGACCGGCGCTTCGAACCGAACCCCGGCGGAGAAGACGAGCGGAAAGACGATGAGCGCGAACAGCGCGTTCATCAGCACGCCCCCGGACCAGAACAGCGCGCGCTGTCCGACGGACTTGCTCCACAAGCACTCGCGTGGCGGGTAGCGGCGGTCCTTCGGGTCCTGGCCTGCGACCATGACGTAGCCGCCGAACGGGACCGCCGAGACCCGGAAGTCCGTGCCGCGCCACAGGAAGCCGCCGAGCCGCGGGCCGAAGCCGAGCGAGAACGTCTCCCCCTTTGCGACGTAAAGCACCTTCGAGCGGCCGACGTGGCCGCTCTGTGCCAGCAGATCGACCGGGCCCGCGAAGATCGCTCCGGCGCCGCGGTTGGCGAGCGTTGCCTT
>CAZTQF010000179.1:0-5985 GCA_964615255.1 uncultured candidatus Brocadiaceae bacterium
GCGAGCAGCACGAGCAGGACGACGTAGACGTCGTCGACGGCGTCCTGATGCTCGACCCAGGCTCCCACGGCCAGGATCGCGACGAGGAACGCGGCCGAGCCCACCGCGCGCAGGCGACCGAACGAGTAGCCGTGGAGCTCCGACTCCCGCACGGCGGTCGCGTCGAGCACCGCGTGCATCGGCGGATACAGGCACCCGAACGCGAACGCCACGAACCACGCAGAGGTCACGGACAGCGCCCAGGCGAACAGCGCACAGACCGCGAGCGAGCCTGCGGCCATGACCGTGAGCAGGCGTCGCGCGTCGCCGTAGCGGTCGAGCGACTGGCACCAGAGCGGACCGACCAGCGTGCGCGCGAGGGTCTGCGCCGAGAAAATAACGGCGATCTCCGCCTTGCCGAAACCCTGGACCTCGCTCAACCACGCGGGGAGGAACTGGAGGAACACGCCGAGCGCGGCGAAGTCGGCGGCGTAGCTGCCCGCCAAGCCGCACCAGCTGCGCCGCCGGGGATCGGCGTCTCGGACCAGAACAGGCGGCGCGACCGACACCTCGCCATCGTGCCGCGGCTTCCCGGACCAGACCAGCGTCCCCCGTTCCCGCGCGAGGTTACGTCCCGGCGTCAGCCGGGGCGTCGTCCGGCGTCAGCCAGCGGCAGCCGCCCGCACCCCGCGCCGCTAGAATCAGGGAGCGCCGCCGGTCCTTGCCAAGCCAGCGCCAGCGCACGCCCCCCTGGCCTCTCCCTCCTCGCCATGAACAAGCTCGCATCCCTCCTGTCCGTCACTCTGCTCACCGGCTCGGCGATGACGCAGGCCTGCTTCGACTCCAACTACGGCACGTCGCTGGGCTCCGTCAACGACACGGTCCACCCGGCCCAGCCGATCGGCTTCGCGTTCCCGCTCGACGGCGTGACCTACTCGGACATCCACATCTCCGACCACGGCGTCTGCTGGTTGTCCAACGGTGGCACGCCCGCGCCCGCGCAGCCGGGCGCGACGACCTACAACGTGCTGCTCACCGACTTCACCGCCTTCGGGCCCTGCCTGGCGCCGTTCTGGGCAGACGCCAACTGCGGCTACGCGCCGAACGCGCTCGGCGAGGTCTGGATCAACAACACCGACCCGACGCGGTGCGTGGTCACCTGGACGGGCATCTGGACCTACTTCAACATCGGCCCGCAGTACGACTTTCAGATGGTGCTGAAGAACACCGGCGAGGTCGAGTTCATCTACGGCCCCAACGTCAACAACATCGGCAGCTCGTTCGCACCCAACGCGATCGTCGGCATCACGACGGGACAGGGCGCAGCGCTGCCGGCCATGAGCGACCTGAGCGCAGGGCCGACGACCGTCAACCCCTCGATCTTCGAGGAGTTCACCGCGCCGCTGAGCTTCGACGTCGCCGCCGACGGCCTGCTGTTCATCCCGACCAACCCGGGCTGGCTGGTCGTTCCGCTCGGCGGCCCGGCGGGCTGCGCGGACGTCGCGACGTTCGGGGACGGCTGTGTCCGCCAGGACAGCATGTTCTTCGAGGACCACGCCTCGGGGACGTTCGACCTCAGCGGCGTGACGATGACCATGCTGCGGCAGGGCAACTCCTACTTCTGCTTCGACGCGATCCCGGGCGTCTACCTGCCGCCGTCGGCGACCGCCGCGATCGTCGCGGACGGCGACGAGCTCGAGCAGAACGTCACGCTGTCATCGGCGATGCCGGTGCCGGGCGGGTCGACGACCGAGCTGGTCATCGAGTCCAACGGCCGCGTCACCCTCGGCCTCGTCGGCCCCGGCACGGACTTCTCGCCCAACCCCTCCGACCTGCAGGCGCTCGGGACCGTCACCCTCGCGCCCCACTGGCACGACATGAACCCCGCGGCGACCGGCAGCGGCAAGATCACGTTCGAGGAGATCAACGGCATCGCCTATGTGACCTTCGACGACGTCTACTCGTTCGGCCAGACCTTCGGCAGCACCTTCCAGGTGCAGCTGAACGTGGTCACGGGTGACATCACGATCGTCTGGGTCTCCTCGAGCCTCGTCGGCAACAACGTCCTCGCTGGCTTCACGGCTGGCGGCGCGACCAGCCTGCCGTCGCAGAAGGACCTCTCGACCGACCTGACGACGGCGTTCCAGAGCTACGACAGCGAGCGCCTGCCGCTGACGCTGGGCGCGAACAACCCCGTCCTGGGCAACAACTGGACGCTGACGGCCGACAACATCGACCCGGTCTCCCCGTTCGCCCTGTTCTTCCTCGGCAGCGCGCAGGGCCCCGGCGTGCCGCTGCCCGCGATCGGGCTCAACGCGCCCGGCTGCTCGGTCTGGATCGACACCGTGCTCGTCGACCTCGTCGGCCTCGCGTCGAACGGCTCGGCGACCGCCTCGCTCCCGATCCCGAACAACCCGAACCTGACCGGCGCGACGCTCAGCGCGCAGGCGATCTGCCTCTCGCTGTCGAACGTCGCCAACCTGCTCACTTCCAACGGCGCGCTCGGCACGCTCGGTATCTAGGCCGAGCGGCCGCCGCGCTCAGCGGCGGACGAACACGCCGCCGTTCTCTTCGGCGAGCCGCTGCAGCAGCTCGCCGCCCCGACCGTCGCCGGTGAACACCGCGTTGATGCGGATCTTGGCGTAGCGGTTGGCCTCTCGGACCAGGTCGCACAGGGTCTCGGCGTCGCGCGCCGGCCCGGTCGTCGGCTGCCCGTCGCTGAGCACGAAGAGCTCATCGATCTTCGGCAGCTCGGCGGCGCCGAAGGTGCGCCCTTCGATCTCGAGCGCCGCCACCAGCCCGGCGTAGAGGTTGGTCCCGCCGCGCGCGTTGAGGCGGCTGAGCAGCCCCGTCAGCGCCCGCGTCACGTCACGCCCGGGCCGCATCGGCGCCTCGGTCCAGGTGCGCGCCTCGTCGGCGAACGTCAGCAAGAAGAACCGGGAGCCCTCGTCCATCGCCTGCGTCGCCAGCGCCAGCTGCTCTTTGGCCGCGGCGAGCCGCGTCGGTGCTTGCCGCGCGCTCCGGGGCCCGGTGAGCACCCGGTCCGTCCCCGGCGGGTCCTGCATGCTGCCGCTGGTGTCGATCAGGAACGCGATCGACCTGCCGGTGACCGGCACCCCGAAGAACTCCACGCGCGTCGCGCCGGGGTCCGACGAGCGGAGCTGCGCGGGGATCTCGATGTTGTCGCGCTCTGCTGCCCAGAACTCGCGCCAAGCCTGCGCGTCCTCGATCGGCACGAGCGCGCCCGTCATCGCCCGGAGCAGGCTCCCGGCGCGCTGCCGGAGCAGCGGCGACGCCTGCTGGTTGACCGCGGCGACCAGCTCGTCGACGGGCCGATCCAAGTCGAGCGCCTCGATCAGATAGGGCACGGCGGCCTTGCTCGGGAAGTCCTCGACGAGGTCGACGAGGTCCATGTCGGTCCGCCAGCCGGCCTTGCCGAAGAGCTCAAACGCGCCCGCGACGAGCTGCGCGCGCAGCTCTCGGCTCATGCGGGGCGGCGGACGCTTCATCATCATCGCCAGCAGGCGCACCATCGCCTGGCTGACGACGGGATGGCGCTCGTCGCGGAGCGCCGCTGCGAGCCGCCGCACGCTCTGCACTTTCCAGGGCGGGCGGATCGCCTCGGCTGCGGCGAGGCGCACCCGCGGGTCGGGGTCGACGAGCGCGGCCTCGAGCGTGCTCCGCGCGACCGCCAGCCCCCGCTCGCCGAGCAGCCGCAGCGCCGCGACCCGGCGCGCCGGCCCGACCGAGACTGCTTCGGCAGCGCCCTCGCGGCGACCCGCTGCACGCCGACGCGCGGCGTCCGCGCGCGCCGTGTCCAGCAGCGGGACGCGCTCGCCTGCGGCAGCCCGGAGGATCAGAAACCACGCGTTCTGGTCCTCGACCCGCATCAGCGCCCAGTGCCCGATCTCACGCAGCTCACGGGACGTGCGGTCCAGAAAGCTGCTCGTGAGGCCGACGGCGGCGAGCTCGAGGAGCACGTCGGCGACCGCCGTCGACGGGTGCTTCTCGCCGTAGTAGACGAGCTTCTGGAGCACGTCGAGGTGCGTCAGTCGGTCGAGGTCCTCCGCGCCGACGAAGCCGGCCGCGATCGCCTCGCGGAGGTAGCGCGGCTGCAGGCGGCTCTGGCGGCGCAGCGCGCCGCGAGGGCTCAGCTTGGCGGCGCCATAGTCGTCGACGAAGTGGCCGACCGAGGAGGCCACGACGCGCTGGAGCTCTTCGACCTCGAGCCGCGCGGCCTGAGCGGGCGAGGCGACCGCGGCGGCCGCCGCGAGCAGGCTGGGGCAGAGGAATCGGACAGACATCGGACGCCGCGCGGCCCCTCATCGGGGGCCGCCGAAGTCTAGCGCCCCACCTGCTACTGGTTGCCGATCAACCAGTCGATGCCGTTGGACGAGATCGTGTCCGCGGCGTTGGCCCCGGGCGCGTAGCTGAACGCCTGGAAGTAGAAGTGCTGGCCGACGAGCGCGTAGTCACCGGGGACCTGCAGCGTGAAGGTCGCTTCGGTGGTGAAGGCCGAAGCCAGGGTGCCGAGCCCGAACAGGTCCGCGCTCTGGTTGAGCTCGCAGTTGGTCATCCCGAAGGCGGTCAGGTCGACGGGAAGCGGCACGTTGCCGCCGAAGAAAGCGTCGCTCGCGCCGAACGAGACGAGGCAGAGCGGCGACGGCGTGTTCGAGACCTTGGCGTCCAGCGACTGCCCCGGGATCGGGGTCGACGTCGGCGTGAACACCAGCGCCGGGCTGCCGCAGCCGACGCCGTAGGTCGTCGCCCCCGAGTTCAGCGGCGGGACGGGGTAGTAGTCGTAGACCGCGACCGTATTGTCGCCTGCCGAGGCGACCACGACGTCGCGATCTCCGTCGCCGTCGAGGTCCGCAGCGACGACCGAGGCCGCGCCGAGAGCGCTGCTCGTGATGAGCTGCGGCGCGCCGAAGCCGGCCGCGCCGCCGTTCTCGAAGTAGGTGACGGTGTCGTCGCCCGCAGAGGCAGCGAGCACGTCGACGTCGCCGTCGCCGTCGACGTCGGCCGCATGGACCGAGCGCGCCTGCAGCGCCGTTGCCGTCAGCACGACCCGCGCTCCGAACGCGCCGAGCCCGTTGTTGAGGTAGTAGGCGACGGTGTCGCCGCTCTCGGACGCCATCAGCACGTCCGGGAAGCTGTCGCCGTTGACGTCGGCCGCGAAGACGCTGCGGGCGCCGAGCGCGGCAGCGTCGATCGTCACCTGCGGGCTGAAGCTACCAGCGCCGCTGTTGCGGAACATGGTGACTCGATTGTCGACCTGAGACGCAGCCAGCACGTCCAAGTCGCCGTCCGCGTCGACGTCGACGGCGCAGACCGAGGTCGCGCCCAGCAGCGTGATGGAGACGTAGTGGAGCACCGTGAAGGTCCCGGTCCCGTCGTTCTCGTACCACGCGACCTTGTCGTTGCCGTAGGAGGCGAAGAGGACGTCCTGGTCTCCGTCTCCGTCGACGTCAGCACCGACGACGTCCCGCGCGGCAGGCGCGTAGGACGACACGATCTGCGACGGTCCGAAGTTGCCGGCGCCGTCGTTGGCGAACCAGGTGACCGTGCCGACGAGCTCGTTCGCCGCTACGAGGTCGAGGTCGCCGTCGCCGTCCAGGTCGACGGCGTCGACGTCCGCCACGCCCAGGGCCGTGCTCGTGACGACTTGCGCGGCCCCGAAGCTCCCGGCGCCGTCGTTGGCGAACCAGGAGACCGTGTTGTTCCCCGCAGAGGCCGCGACGAGGTCGAGGTCACCGTCCCCGTCCAGGTCCGCCGCGACGGCGGCCGCTGCGCCGACCGCAGCTGCCGCGACGACGCGCGGAGCACCGAAACTGCCGGACTGTCCCGTCGCGACTGCCGCGAGCGACAAGACCGGAAGGACATACGAGTAGTTGAGCATGGTGCAGAAGGTTACTTCGGGGGACGCCCCCCTGAGTTGCGGCGGCGGCAACCACCAACCGCCCGATCCTCTCACTCTGGGATCTTCCGGCCGATGGCGTCGCCGAC
>CAZTQF010000180.1:0-5974 GCA_964615255.1 uncultured candidatus Brocadiaceae bacterium
CGAGACCGTGGGCGCGAGGTCGTTCGAACTCATGGGCTGCACGACCGAGCATACAGCATCCCGCCTGCGCGCGTTCTCAGCGCCCCCAGCGCGGTCACGCGCGCCCTCCGTGAGGCGTGCGCCGCGCAGCGAGGACGTCTGCGAGCAGCGCGGTCAAGAGTCCGCTCGGCGCGCCGAGCACGGCGCCGAGCAGCAGCGCGTTGGGAAAGTAGAGCCCGAGCGTCGCGCCGAGCGCGCCGCCCGCGAGGGTCGCCAAGACGTAGCGCGACGCGCGGGTCACCCTGCGACGGTCCAGCGCCGACATCGCAAAGGCGAAGGCCATCGACGCCACCCCCATGAGCAGGTAGCCCATCATCAGCACCTGCGGCAGGTCCAACAGGTCGTCCACGCTGGGCGATCTGCCGGATGCGACGCCGACCCAGACGAACAGCAGCAGCGTCGCGACGAACACCGGCCCGAAGAAGTAGACCATCGGTCGCAACCGACCGATCGCCGGCGGTGGGGTCGCGGAGCGCTGCTCTTCGTCGCCCGGCTCAGTCGGTCTCATCCAAGATCACCCAGCCAAGAAACCAGAACACCTTGGGGAACAGCGCGCCGAGCACGACTCCTAGCGCGGCGCCTGCGCCGACCAGCGCGAGCAACCAACCCAGACCAGCGGGCGCCACCTCGAGCAGCACCGCAGCGATCGGCACCAGCGCGCCGAACAGAACGGCGGCGATGCCCGCGGAGAGGATCCGTTTGAGGGGGCTCATGCTGAGGAGCCGCTCATCTTAGGCGCGCGCGCCTGCGCAGCACCGCGATGTCGTCGGCACCATACAAGCGGCGCCGACCGCCTCAGAGCCCGACCTTCTCGAGCTCTTGGAACAGCTCGGACATCGGCCTCTCGGATGCGCCGCCGAAGTCGAGCTCGATCTCTGGCTCGTCGCCTCTGCGGACGGTGATGGAGAAGTCCTCGAGCGTGAGGTCCCGGTGGAGCAAGGTCTCCACGATCTCGACGCCGGGGTTGGCCTCGATCCGCGCAACGACCTGGTTCAGCTTGCCGTAGTAGCCGAACGGCAGGCCGAGGTTGGGCCCGAAGCAGGTCCAGCTCAGCCCGAAGAGAAACGCGCCGGTGACCACCGCGCCCGACGCCAGCAACAGCGTGAGGCGGGAGCGCAGGGAGTAGGAACGTCGCCTTTGCATCATGATTCTCCGAGGACCTAGTCCCACCACCACTCGAGGAACGGCCCGGGCGCGAGCTGCATCAGGCCGAACGCGACCAGCGACAGCATGCCGTAGAGCGCGACGTAGCGCACGCCCGGCCGCAGCTGCGGCACCAGCGCGCAGAGCGGCAGCGCCACCGGAACGGCGAAGATCGTTACCAGCAGCATCGCGCCGAATGAGCTGCCGGCGAGGTCCGAGTGTTCGACCAGCGCCGGCGGGAACCCCGCCTCCCCGTTCACCTCCGGCCAGCCGCCCAGGCTGCGGTGCATGTGCACCGCGAGAGAGTAGAACAGGCCGATCGTGGTGAGCGGGTGCAGCGCCGCTGCGGCGACGCCCCAGCGTGACTTTGCGCGCGCCGACAGCGGCCCCAGGAACAGGCACAGGGAGACCGCGCCCACGCAGAAGAAGAGCCAGAGCCAGGGGGAGATGCCAAACACAGCTGCAGCATAACCTGGGCCTACGCGCTGGACGCCGCCAGGGCTGACCGCCCGACGCGCTTGCGCCGGGGCCGATCCGGGGATGGCGGCCAAGGCGCTGCGCGGTCGCGCTCGGCGCACATCCGCGCTGGCATGAGGGGCGACGGACGCCGGACGCAGCTACAGTGCGGACCACATGATGCAGAAGCTGAGCGTCCTGGTCTGCAGCTTGGTCGGCGCCGCCTGTGGCGCGATCCTACTCGGCGACTTCACCTCGCTGCCCTGGACGATCACAGGCGCAGTGCTCGGCCTGATCGCAGGGTGGCTGCTGGGCAAGTTCATCCCCTGGTACGACTGGTTCGTCTGAGCGCTGCGCTTCTGGCTGCGGACGTCTCCGCCTCTGCCGATCACCATCGCCCGGCGTTCTCCATCGAGGCCCAGGGCTCGGCCGGCTCCAGGGGGTCACTGCGCTGCAGCAGCTCGACTTGCTACGCGAGGTGGCCGAAGTTGCGACCTTCGCCGTCGTCCTCGGGGCCCCGCTCGTAGGTCCGCTCGACCTGCGCGTCCTCGTCGCCAGATGCTCCGAGGAGGACGAGGGTGCAGCGGCCCTTCACGCTGTCCTTGCGCCGGACCTCCTTCAGGCCGTGGTGGTCGCAGCAGAACGCGAGCGTCTTGTCGAGGTCGGTGACGCGACCATGCTGTGCAGCGACTTCACGTGAGGGCTCAGGCGAGGTGCTATCTGCGTTCGGAAAGATGTGGAGTCAGCCTGGACCCGCGCTGCGTGAGATCGTTCGCCGACCGCATCACCTGCTGCCGCCGAGGCTCAGCCAAGGAACTTCGCGAACGGATGGAACCGGAAGCGGTTCGCCGGATCGACTTGGCGCTTCTGCGCCGCGACGCGGCGGGCCATCTCTTCGGTGCCGAAGATCTCAGACGCCACCGCCGATCGGGCAGCGTCGTCCGGCTGCGAATGCGTGCCGCTGAAGTCGACGCCGAGGCCAGGGCACGCGCGCGCCTTGTCGACCACGCGGTCCGTTAGGTCGACGATCGCCCGCCGCTCAGCAGGAGTCTTGGCGCTCGCGTCGTAGAGCGTGACGAGGTCGACGAAGAAGGCGTGGTGGCAGTTCCCGCTGGGGAGCAGACGACCCTTCTGCGCCTCGCCGCCGAGCGTCCGGATCTCTACGATCGACATCTCAGCCTCCGCGAGCGGCGCCTCGCCGACCAGGACATCCCCGACGAAGTCGAGCACCGCGTCTTCAGGGGCGCCCGGCGTGCCGGCGCAGTGATAGCTCGTGGCGAGCGGGCTGCCTTGCTGCTCGGCGATCACGGGCCACAAGGCTGCCGCGGCCTCGAACCAAGACCCCCAGTGGGACTGCGCGAGCATCGGTAGGTTCATGCGCGCCGCCAGGTCCTGCAGCGGCTGGATGAAGGCAGCTGCGTCGCCCTGAAAGGTGTCGTAGAAGATGGTCGTCGCGACGAGGGCGTTGGTCCCTGAGACCACGACCTCAAGGGAGACCGATTCGTTCGGGAGGACCCGGTCCTTCATGAACTGCATCGAGCTCCTGGAGAACTCGACCGCTTGAGCGCGCGTCTCGAACCCGAACACGAGCTGCTCGGCGCCCTTGACCACGCCGGCGTCCGCGACTGCGAAGGTGATGTCGGCCACGATGGCCATCGCGCTCCCCGCGCCGAGCATCACGGTGAAGAGCTCGTCCGCAGGCGTCAACACGCGAATCACGCCATCGGCGGTCACCACGGTCATCTTCACCGCGCGCTGCCCGAGCAGGCCGAGCCGGCGAGAGAAGTAGCTGCTCAAGCCGCCGTTCGTGACGTATCCGGCGACTCCGACACCAGGACCCGTCCCGACCGGCAAGGCGCCCCCGTGCTCTCGCACGGCTTCGACGAGCTCACGAAAGACGACGCCAGACCCCACCGTGACCAGCAGCTCGCCGTCCGCGCGGTGAAACTCGATCGCCTTGAGCTCGATCAAGTCGAGCACCTCAGCATCATGAGCGGCGACCAGCGCGACCCCAGATGATTCGTGGCCACCACAGACACAGGCGATCGGCGTCGCTGCGGGCAAATGGGTCACGATCGCAGCGATGTCGGCGGCCGACCGCGGCCGGTGGATTCGCTTGGCGAGGCTGGTGACCGCCGCGGTGGACCCGTCGGCTTTGGCGAGGACCTTGTTCGCGCTAACGCTCCAAGCGCGCTCGGCAAACCATTCATCGTTTGTCATCTTGAGCCCCGCTAGCGGCGGCGCCGCTTCCTCGGACAAGGAGTCACCAAGCTTGCTGCACGCTACGAGCCCGAGGCCGCTGAGCGCGCCTCCCTTGAGTGCTGCCCTGCGAGAGATCTTAGGTTTTTGTGTCGTCATGGCAGTGCGCCCGACCGAGGGCAACGGCGCTGTCTCCAGCAGGCTTTGCCCGGGTGTCGCGCAGCGCGCCACGCGGGCAAAGCCCTACCGATCTTGGAGAACGGGCAATCTCCGGGAACGGAGCGTTCTGGTTTGTAGCCGCCGGACGCCGCGTGCGCCGCCACAATCGAGCTGGCTCGGCTCAATATCGTCAGAGTCGCGCCCACATGATGCCGTTTCACGGCAGAGATCGCGCCGACTCCCCGCGAGCACCTGGATGTAGCAGCGCGCCGCTCGGAGCTCACGGCCTACGCGCTCGCCGCAGGCTCCAGCTCGGCGCGCTTGTCCTGCAGCGCGGCGACCACCAGCTCGTGCATGCCGTCGGGACCCTGCTCGTCGAAGCGGGCCAGCAGCTCGCGGCGCATGCGCGGCTCCCAGAACTTCTTGATGTGGCCGGCGGTGCCAGCGACGGCCTCTTGGCGGTCCGGCTCGCTCTGGAAGTAGGAGGCGATCTGGTTCGCCATCGTGACCAGCTTGTCGGCGTTCATCGCGGCTGCTCCTCGCCGTCGCTGGCGAACGCCTGCTTGGCCAGCTCCTCCTGCCGATCGGAGAAGGCCTCGTAGCGCTGCTGCCACTCGCTCTTGTCGGCGACGACGCGGCTGACCTGCACGGCCGTGACCTTGTACTCCGGGCAGTTGGTCGCCCAGTCGCTGTTGTCGGTCGTGACCACGTTGGCGCCCGACTCCGGGTGGTGGAACGTCGTGTAGACGACGCCGGGCTGCATGCGGTCGGTCACGACCGCGCGCATCGTGGTGTCGCCCTTTCGGCTCTGCAGCGAGACCAGGTCGCCGTGCTCGATGCCGCGCGTCTCGGCGTCGTGCGCGTGCAGCTCCAAGACGTCCTCGTCGTGCCACTGCTGGTTGTGCGTCCGGCGCGTCTGCGCGCCGACGTTGTACTGGCTCAGGATGCGGCCGGTCGTGAGGATCAGCGGGAACCTCTTGTTGGTGCGCTCGGGCGTCGCCAGGAACTCCGTCAGGAAGAACTTGCCCTTGCCGCGCACGAACTCCTGCTCGTGCATGTAGGGCGTGCCGGTCGGCGCCTGGTCGTTGCACGGCCACTGGATGCTGCCGAGCTGCTCGAGCTTGTCGTAGTTGACGCCCGTGAACGTCGGCGTCAGCGCCGCGATCTCGTCCATGATCTGGCTCGGGTGTTCGTAGCGCATGTCGTAGCCGAGCGCCTCGGCGAACCGCACCGTGACCTCCCAGTCCGCCAGGCCCGCCAGCGGCGGCATGACCTTGCGCACGCGGCTGATGCGGCGCTCGGCGTTGGTGAACGTGCCGTCCTTCTCCAAGAACGAGCTGCCCGGGAAGATCACGTGCGCGTACTTCGCGGTCTCGTTCAGGAAGATGTCCTGCACGATCAGGCACTCGAGCGACTCGAGCGCCTGCTGCACGTGCTGCGTGTCCGGGTCGGACTGGGCGATGTCCTCGCCCTGCACGTACATCGCCTTGAACGAGCCGTCGACCGCGGCGTCGAACATGTTCGGGATCCGCAGGCCCGGCTCCGGCTGGATCTCTACGCCCCACTTGGCCTGGAACAGCGCGCGCACTTCGGGGTCCGACACGTGGCGGTAGCCCGGCAGCTCGTGCGGGAAGCTGCCCATGTCGCACGAGCCCTGCACGTTGTTCTGGCCGCGCAGCGGGTTCACGCCCACGCCCTCGCGCCCGATATTGCCGGTCGCCATGGCGAGGTTGGCCATGGCCATGACCATGGTCGAGCCCTGGGAGTGCTCAGTCACGCCCAGGCCGTAATAGATCGCAGCGTTGCCACCGGTGGCGTAGAGGCGGGCGGCCTCGCGCAGGGTTTCGGCGTCGGTGCCGATGATGGCGGCCAGTGCCTCCGGGCTGTTCTGCGGCTCAGCGATGAAGGCGCGCCAGCGGGCGAAAGAATTGGGGTCGCAGCGCTCGGCGACAAAGGCTTCGTCCACCAGGCCTTCGGT
>CAZTQF010000181.1:0-5965 GCA_964615255.1 uncultured candidatus Brocadiaceae bacterium
GACATGATCGCCGACTGGCCGCTGCTCAACGGCATGCTGGCGGTCGCCTCGGGCGCGACCTGGGTGTCGCTGCACCACGGCGGCGGCGTCGGGATGGGCAAGTCGATCCACTCCGGTCAGGTGACCGTCGCCGACGGCAGCGAGGAGGCCGCAGCGCGGATCCAGCGGGTGTTCACCTGCGATCCCGGCATGGGCATCGTCCGGCACGCCGACGCCGGCTACGAGGACGCCCAGCAGTTCGCGGCCGACAACGACGTCGATCTCGGCGGCTGAGCGCGTCGCGGGGCGCGATGCTTGGCCTTGGCGCGGCCCGTGGAATCGCGTAGCATCCGCGCGGTCGCGAGGCGGTCATCCTCGCGGCGTCACTGGATACAAGCGGAGACGGACGCGGCGACGGCTCGGTCAACAGCAGGCCCGACCTGCTGAGCCGCGCGTCCGTTCCGAGGTCACGCCGGGTCTTTCCGGCTGGAGGGCAGCATGAAGCAGAACGAGCGGTTGTTGGTCTATGCGGTCACGGGGTTCCTGGCGTTGATCCTCGTGGTCGCGGTCGTCTTCGGAGACGCTCCGCGCGCGGTGACCGGGTCCCAGCCGGCGGCACGCAGCAGCTTGGGAGACATCCTGAGCGGCGGAGGGGCGCCCGAAGCCGGTCCGGCTGGCGGCGCCGGCGCCGCCACGACGACCGTTGCCCCGACGGGTGCTGCCCCGACCGGCGGTGTCCCTGGTGGAGTTGGCCCGACGGGCGCGCGGACGACGGGGCTCAACACTCCCGTGGCGGTGAAGGTGGAGCAGCCGCTCCGCGCCCCGGCGCCGACGCCCGCCGCGATCGTCAAGCAGAAGGTCGGGCCCTACCGACGCGACCACGGCGTCCGCTTCGTGACGGCCAAGCGCGGCGACTCGTTCTCGCACCTCGCGAAGCGCTGGTGCGGCAAGGTCGAAGGCTACGTCGAAGAGATCGGCTACCTGAACGAGACGACGACCGTGCTCAAGGAAGGCCAGACGGTCGGCGTGCCGTGGGTGGACGACGAGGTGCTGGTCGCCATCCTGGAGGCCGAGGAGGTCCCGACGCTGCTGAAGCCCGAAGCGTCAGGCTCGCTCCAGGCCACGCTCGAGGGCGCGCCGCGCCCGGCCCGCTCCAGCGGCCCCGGCTACGCGGTCCCCGAGGTCGCGCGCAGCGCGGTCGCGCCGGACGCCGGCGAAGTCGCCGGTCCGGCGGCCCCGGCCGCGCCGGCGTTCGAGACCTACAAGGTCCAGCCGGACGACTCGCTCTGGAAGATCCTGGCCAAGAAGTTCGGCAACGGCAAGGTCCCGAAGCTGCTCGGTCCGGTCCGCGAGATGAACCCGGGCGTCAACTTCGACAATCTCCAGATCGGCGTGACGATCAAGCTGCCGACGAGCGCCGAGTGAGCCCGCGGACGCCGCGGGCTACTTGAGCCCGTAGCGGTCGAGCTTCTTGTAGAGGTTGCTGCGCTGCAGCTCGATGTTCTCGGCGGTGCGCTTGATGTTGCCGCCGAACTCGATCAGCTTCCGCCGCAGAAACTCCTTCTCGGTCGCCGCGCGGAAGTCCTCCAGGCGCGCAAAGCCGAACCAGTCGGTCTGGCCTTCGGCGGAGCGTCCGAGCGCGGGGGGCGTCGCCGTCGCCTGCAGGTCGTCGGCGGTGATCGTGGCGTCGTCTGCCAGCACCGCTGTGCCCTCCAGCACGTTCTTGAGCTGCCGGACGTTCCCTGGCCAGGGCTGGCGCCGCAGCCAGTCGTAGGCGGTCCGATCGAGGCGGCGCGGCCCCAGACCGTTGCGGCGGGTGGCGGTCGTCAAGAAGTGGTCGGCGAGCACGGCGACGTCGTCGGGGCGCTCGCGCAGCGGCGGCAGGTGCACGCGCACGACGTGCAGGCGGTAGTAGAGGTCCTCGCGGAACGTCTTGTCCGCGACCATCTGCTCGAGGTCCTGGTTGGTGGCCGCCAGCACGCGCACGTCGACCTCGGTCGTCGCGTGGCCCCCGAGGCGCTGCACGACGCCCTCCTGCAGCGCGCGCAGCAGCTTGGCCTGCATGGCGAGCGGCATGTCTCCGATCTCGTCTAGGAACAGGGTGCCGCCCGAGGCCAGCTCGAAGGCGCCAGCCCGCGCGTGCTGGGCCCCCGTGAACGCGCCCCGCTCGTGTCCGAACAGCTCGCTCTCGGCGAGCTCCTCGGGGATCGCCGCGCAGTTGACGGCCAGGAAGGGGCCCTGGCTCCGCTGGCTCTGGCAGTGCAGCTGGCGCGCCACCAGCTCCTTGCCGGTGCCGTTGTCGCCCGTCACCAGGACGGTGACCTCGGTGGGGGCGACCTTGCGGACCATCGCGCGCACGGCCTCGATCGCCTCGCTGCTGCCGAGGAGCTGCGGCTCGGCCTCCACGGCCGCGCGCAGCGCCTGGTTCTCGCTCTGCAGGCGGCTGGTCCGCAGCGCGTTGCGGATCGAGAGCAGCACCCGGTCGGATTCGAACGGCTTCTGCAGGAAGTCGTACGCGCCCCGGCGTACCGCGAGCACCGCCGTGTCGAGGTCGCCGTGGCCCGAGATCATGACCACCGGCAGCTCCGGCCGGAGCTCCTTGAGCTGCTGGAGCACTTCGAGGCCGTCCATCCCCGGCAGCTTGACGTCCAGCAGCACGACGTCGACGTCCGGGTCCTGGGCCCGCTCCAGCCCAGCGGGGCCGTCTGCGGCCTCGGCTGTCTTCCAGCCGTCGAAGTCCAGCGCGAAGGACAGCTCCTCCCGGACGGCGCGGTGGTCGTCGACGATCAGCACCGTGGCCCGTTCGCTCATGCCCAGGGTTGTAGCCGTCTGCCGGGGCCGCGCCAGCGGTGTCCGGAGGCCCCTGGGGGCCACGCCGCGCGCCGGCCAGGGAACCTCGCCCAGGATGTCCAGCCTGTCGGTCGTTTGCTTGACCGCCGAGCGACGGAACATAGCATTCGACAGCCCCTTCCGACCCAGACGTGGCGGTGGGGGTCCCGGCGCCGGCCCTCGTCCGAACTCCCACGGGCGCCGCGGCAGCTTCCGAGCTCTCTCCAGACCCCTCCTGCATTCGATTCTCCCAAGGAGTCCGTTTTCATGGCCCGCTCGTTCCACTCCTCTCTCCTCGCTGCCGTCGTCTCGTTCGTCGTCGGCGGCGTGGCCCTGGCGCAGAACCCGCTGCAGGAAGCCGTCACCCTGCTGCGCATCAACAAGCAGGACGAGGCGGTCGCCAAGCTGCAGGACATCCTGTCTGGCGACCCGTCGAACGAAGAGGCGCACGAGCTCTACACGTCGGTCTCGCAGGACGAGTGGTTCCTGCTGATGACCGCGACGGATGAGGTGCAGAAGATCGCGCGTTCGATCCTCGAGCGCGCCAAGACCGAGCGCGCGGAGCGCTCGCGCGACGAGGCCCAGATCGGCGCGCTGGTCGACGCCGCCACGGACGGCAGCAACGACTACACCGCTCGTCAGGCGGCCATCAACAAGCTGATCGCCGACCACGGGGAGTTCGCGGTGCCGGCCCTGCTCGTCAAGCTCGGCGACGCCGACGCGCCCGGCAGCCAGGTGCACGCCATCAGCGTCTGCTCGCAGCTGCACGCCGCCGCGGTGCTGCCGCTGATCGTGGCGCTGCACAGCAGCAACGACGTGGCGGTGCAGAACGCCGCCGCCGCGCTCGACCAGATCGGCGACGCGCGCGCGCTGCCGATGATGCGGCATCTCGCTGAGGATCCCCGGACCAACGTCGCGACGATCGCGCAGAAGTTCGTCCGCAGGATGAACGCGGGCGGCGGCGCGCTGGCGATGCTGCTGGCGCAGTCCCAGGACTACCTCAAGGGCAACGTGCCCGCGGGCGGCTTCAGCGAGGTCGTGTGGACGCTCGAAGACGACAAGCTCGTCGCCACGGACGTGCCCGCGGTGCTCTACGCCACCGAGCTGGCCAAGGCCGTCGCGGCGGACGCGGTGCGGATCGCGCCGCAGAGCGTCGAGGCGCGCGGCGCGCTCGCCGCGGCGAACCTCGCCCAGGCGAACAAGATCCAGTCCTCCATCGAGGCCGGCGACGAGTCGACGGCCGATATGGGGCCGGTGGCGGACGAGCTCCAGGTCGCTGCGGTGGCCGCGGGTGAGGACGCGATGCGCGTCGCGCTCGCCACGGGCGTCGCCGAAGGGCTGACGCCGGTCGCGGTCGCCGCGATCGACGCGATGGTCGAATCCGACGAGCTCACCGAAGAGCAGCAGCGGGGCATGGTGGAGGCGCTGGCGAGCACCGACAAGCGCGTCCGGTTCGCCGCCGCTGACGGGCTCGTGCGCGGGACCCGCGGCGCGGCGGTCCCGAGCGCTCGCGCGGTGGTCGCGGCGCTCGCCGAAGCGGTGACCGAGGAGAAGGTCAACACGATCCACGTGATCGCCCCTGAGAGCCTCAAGGGTGAGGTCGCGGTCGCCAACGCGACCCGCGGCGGCGTCTTCTTGTGGGACTCGTCGGCGATCGGCGCGATCAACGCGCTGCTCTCCAACCCGAGCACGGACGTGGTCGTGATCAACGAGATCCTGCCGGACCGCATGCCCGAGGACGTGATGGGCATCCTGGCCAAGGACGGCCGCTTCGGGCACACCAAGTTCGTGATCCTCACCAAGGACGAGGACGCGGCCAGCGAGCGGTTCGGGGACGAGGTCGGCTACCTCTCAGCACCCGCCTCGGCGGAGAGCCTGCAGGCTGCGGTCGCCGAGGCGCTCGACGGCGTGGAGGACGCCGACGGTGCCCAGCGCGAGGAGTATGCGAGCAAGGCCAGCAAGGCGCTGCTGAGCCTCGCGACGCGGGAGGCGGACATCGGCGCGGCGGTGGCCAACCTGGCGCTGCAGCTGAACCGCGGCGACGAGGTCGCGGTGCCGGCGGCCCAGGCGATCGGCATCGCGGGTGGCGAAGGGCAGCTGGCGGGGCTCCTCTCGGCGCTCGCGGGCGGCAGCGACGAGCTCAAGAAGGCCTCGGCGACGGCGATCGGTCACATCCTCGGGCGCATGTCGAGCTGCCCGGACAGCGCTGCCATGGGGCTGATGGCGGCGATGGACGCGGCCACCGACGTCCAGCTGCGCATGGCGCTGGCGGCGGCGTTCGGCAAGGCCAAGATCACCGCCCAGCAGAAGCTGCAGGTGCTCGAGAAGCTGGCGCGCGTCGCCGGCAGCGAAGGCTAGCCCTACACCGCGCGGCGCGCGTGGTCCGCCGCGCGCCCGACGGAGCGCTCAAATCACGCTGGACGAGAGCCGATAAGCTCGGTAGCGTCCCTCGCCGCAAGCGGGCCGATGTAGCTCAGTTGGTAGAGCAATGCTTTCGTAAAGCATAGGTCGCGGGTTCGAGTCCCACCATCGGCTCCAATCTCCCGAGGGGAGCGCAAAAGGCCGCCTACGGCGACGTAGGCGGCCTTTTTCGTTTCCTGGCCGCCGCCGCCGGGTGGGCCGCCTCGCTGGACGCGCCGTTCTTCTCTCTGGACTGGGCTCGTCGGAGGCCTAGCTTCCGTTGCATGAACCGAGAACTTCGTCTCAGCGCCCGGGGGCTCAGCGTCCTGGGCCTCAGCGCCCTGGCGCTGCTGCTGGCCGCCTGTGAGGCGGCGCCGCCGCGGCCGTGGCTGCGCTATGAGCTCGACGGACCGACGCAGCTCCGTCAGGAGCGAGCGGGGCGCTTCGCCGGCGCCGTCGGCGGCGTCGCGGTGTCCGTGGATCTGCACGACCAGCGCACCCGCCTGCTCGCGACGGTCGAGAACCGGGGCGAAGGTTCGGTCACCGTGGCGCTCGGCCCGGACGCAGGAGCTCCCGAAGCCGTGATCGGCGAGGTGCTGCTCCGGCAGGTCGACGGACCCGCGTCTGGAGGCCCGGAGATGGTCCCCTACGCCGCGATGTCGCCGTTGGCGGTCGACGGTGCCTGGCGCGCGACGTTCTTCCTGGACCGCCCGCTCGGCCGCGACATCAAGCTCGGGCAATACTTCGTCTTCGCCGC
>CAZTQF010000182.1:0-5962 GCA_964615255.1 uncultured candidatus Brocadiaceae bacterium
GAGCCCCAGCAGGATCTGGGCGGCGGTCTCGCCGCTGAGGAAGCCCTCGCGGATCAGCTCGCGCAGCGACAGCGGACCGACGAAGGACTGCGCCGCTGCGACGCCGCGGCCGGGCACGACCACGACGGTGTTGGGTCGCAGGTCGAAGCCGGTCAGGCAGGTGGCGATGCCCACCGCGACCTCACCGGTCGCGACGTTGACCACGACGATCGACCAGGTGGCCGTCGCGCTGGCCGTCGTGAGGAGCAAGCCAGCGAGGAACGTGAGCAGTGCGCGGACGCGAGGCATAGGACGCCATTGTCGAGCCGCCGCGGGAGACGTCCAGCGGCAAGCTGGAACGGTCGAGCGCAAGCGCGCCCCGAACGTCACCGCGCGTGCTCGTCGAAGAACGCGAACACGTCCGGCAGCGCGACCTGCACGATCGCGAGGTGCTCGACCGACGGATAGAGGCGCCAAGCGGCGTTGGCGCCGGCGGCTTCGAGCTGCCGATGGAGACGGCGCGCGCTCTGCCGGCCGAAGTCGCGCGCTCCCGCCGCGACGAAGAACGGGACCGCAGCGAGCGCGTCGCTCGCGCGGACGCGGCCGCCGCCTGCGATCGGCGCCGCCGCACGAAACCGCGAAGGCGTCGCGGAGACGTTCCGCATGGCCTGCATGGCCCCCATCGAGTGGCCGACGACGAAGACGCGGCGCTCGTCGATCGCGTAGCGCGCGCGCAGGGCGTCGACGAGCCCGGCGACGTCGAGCGCGCCCATGCCGTTGCGCGGGGACACCACGAACCAGCCTCGCCGCTCGGCGAGCGCGACGCAGAGACCGTCGCCGTAGCCGTCGAAGAACAGGTTCTCGCTGCCCCCCGCCCCGTGCAGCGCGACGACGAGCGGGCGCGCGCCGGCGTCGACCTCGGGCGCGAAGAGCCGGCAGGACACCGCGCTCCCCCCGACCGGAACGCGCAGGCGGAACGAGCCCGGCCGGCGGCCGTCGTAGACCTGGCCCTCGCCGCCGCCCTCGAGCCATGCGGCGAGGCGCTCGGCCTCGAGCAGCAACGACAGACCCTGCAGCTCCGTCTCGTAGGCGTTGCGGCGCCGGGTCGTCCGCAGCAGGCTCCAGAGCGAGCCGAGCGTCAACGACTCGACGGTGCGCGGCGTTCGCTGCTTCGCGACTGCGGCCGCGGCACGGAGCGCGCCGAGGCGCGCGTCCAGGTCGTTCGCGGCCGCGAACGCCATCCGACGGTCGACCCGCACGTCGGCGCCGACGGCGATCGTCCAGTGGAACTCGTGGTCGCCTTCGGGCAACGGGCCGAGCGTGACGTCGAGCTGCGCCGGTAGCTCGGAGAGCGGATGCCGACGCCACTCCTCGCCGTCGCGGAGCCGCCAGGCCAACGTCAGGTCGGCGCCGTCGGCGCCCTGCTCCACGGGGTACATCGGCCGGATCGCCACGGGCAGCGCCCCGCCGCGGGCGTCGACGAGACGCGCCTCCGGCAGCACCTGCAGGCTGCGCGCCAAGGCCTCCTCAGGCCCCGGCGCGCGCCCGGCGAGCGCGTTGGATGCGTCCTCGATCGAGGACGCGACCCGCCGCATGTCGAGACCGAAGAAGGCCTGCACCGCCTCCTCGAGCGCCCCGAACGCGGCGTCACGACGCGCGGGGTCCTCCGTGCGCGCGAGCGCGCGCTCGAAGGTGCGCAACCGCAGGCCGATCTCGAACCGGTCCGCCTGGGCGCTGAGCGCGCCGACACAGCACGCCGCGACGCAGGCGGCGCGCAGCAGCCATCGCCTCACTTGCCGCCTCCGCGCGCGCGGTCGCGCGCCTCGAGCTCGAGCGCCACGTCGATGTCCCACTCGACCGTCTCGCCATCGCGAATGGTCCGCACGATGCGCAGCTCCTCCTTGCCGCGCTCGCGCAGCACCGCGGTGTAGGTGTCCGGCGGCACGCTGCCGAACTCGTACCAGCCCGAGTCCTCGACCTGGTCCCGATTCGACATCAGCCGCTTCATCAACGTGAACGTCGACAGCCGCCTCACGACGGGCTTGCCCGCGCCGTCGAGCAGCGTGATGTCCCCGAGCGGGATCTGCTGCCGGTCGACGTTGGTGGCGCGCACCCGGAGCGTCGCGCCGCGCACGACCCGCAGCTGCACCTCCGTCGGCATCGCCTCTTGCACCGCGACGTCGTCGAGCTTGCCCGCCTGCAGGGCTTCGCTCTCGACCTGGAGCGAGTAGGAGCCGGGCGAGAGGCCGCGGATCTCGAAGCGACCGTCGTCGCCGCTGCGCACCGGCTGCGCCGCGCCGACGAGGTCGAGCAGCGGGTTGCCGCTGCGGCGCGTCCGCTCGCGGGACTCGTCGACGTAGGAGACCTCGGCGCCGACGACCGGCATGTCCGAGCCGTCGAGCACGATCCCCGTGATCGAGCCCGCCAAGGGCACCGTGACCACCAGACCGGTCACGTCGCCGGCGCCGTCGACGCGCACGCCCTCGAGGCGACCCTCTCCGTAGAGCGGCCGCCCGTCCCGAGGGCGACGCGGCGCGCCTCGACCGGGCCGCGCCCCCGCCGTGATCCGGTAGGTGCCCGCGGAGATCGAGCGCATCGTGAACTCGCCCAGCTCGTTGGTCCGCGCCTGGCTCAGCCCGTTCTGCGCGATCATGCCGATCAGGCCGCTCTGGCCGGACAGGCCGCTGTCCTCGCTGCCGAGCGTGACGCGGATCCCCTCGACCGGCGCCCCGGACGAGTCCAGCACCACGCCCGAGATCGAGCTCGTCGGCAGCTCGACGTCGAACGGGTAGTCGCGCGCGTCCTCGGGCACCTCGACCTCGAAGGTGGTCTGGACCGGCTGACCTTGAAAGCGGGTGACCTGCATCACGTAGTCTCCGGGCTTGATGCCGAGCAGCTCGTACCGGCCGTCAAGGTCAGCGGCGTTGGCGCGCACGCCCATCCCGAGCAGGCCCTGACGGTCGCTGCCGAGCAGGGTGATCAGCGCGCGCGGCACCGGCGCACCGTTCTCGCGCACCGTGCCGAACAGCCGCACGCCGTCCTCGCCTTCGTCGTGCACGTCCAGCCGCGTCGTCTTGCCCCGACGCACGGTGACGGTCTTGAGCCGCATGTTGCTCATCAGCTCCAGCGGCACGTTGTCCGCGCGCTCGTCGAGCCGCGACTTGAAGACCACGTACTGCCCGGGCGGCAGCCCGTCGATCTCGTAGGCGCCGCGCGCGTCCGTCGTGCCGCTGCGCATCGTGCCGGCCTGCAGGCTGAAGGCGACCATCAGCGCGTCCGGCAGGGGCCGCATGCCGACCCCGGTGACCGTGCCGGCGACGGCCCCGCCGGCGTCGAGCACGATCTCGACCGGCGGACACGGCGCGTCTGCGGACACCACGACGTTCGTGGTCGAGGCCTTCGCCATGTCCGGGTGCCGCGCCGTGAACCGGTACTCGCCGGGCGCCAGCGCCGGGACCGTGAACTCTCCGCGGCTGTCGGTCAGGGCCGCGCGCTGGTTCGTCGACAGCGCCAGGAAGTCGAAGTCCTCGGGGTCGACCTGGAACATCCCGCGCCAGCCGCCGCCGCGCTCGTCGGCGCCGTCGCGCTTGTAGGCCGTCACCTGCGCGTCGCTGACCGGCGCGCCGGCCTCGTCCAGCACGCGCCCGGCCACGGGCTCGCCGCCGCCGCACACGAACAGCAGCTCCTCGCTCGTCGCGCCCGGCTCGAAGTCGAGCGTCTGGCTGTCGGGCGGCAGCAGCCCGTCGGCGCGGAGCCGGAGCCGCACGCGCCCCGGCGGGATCCCCGTCAGCTCGAACCGACCGTCCTTGCAGAGGACCTCGCGCCAGTTCCCGTCGGCGGTCCGATCGCTCATGGTCATGCCCTCGGGCATCTGCCGGGTCCGCGGCCCGCGGCCGCGCTGCCAGGGCGGCCCGCCGCGGCCGCGGCTGCGCCAGCCGCGTCGATCCTGCGCGTCGTCGACCGCGATCACGTTGCCGTCCCTGTCGGTCGGGATCTCCCGGCTGCGCGTCTCGACCCGGAACCTGGTGACCGGTCGCTGCTCCTCGCCCTGGCCGGTGACGACGCGGCCGCGGATCGTCACGCCCCGCTGCACGCGGACGACGATCTCCGGATCGTCGAGCTCGAGCCCCGCCGCGATCGCGGTGGTGTAGCCCGGCTTGCTGGCCTGGATCACGAGGCGCTCGCCGGTCATGCCGCGCACGAGGAAGCGGCCCGACGCGTCCGTGGTCGCAGAGACCCGGCGAACCTTGAGCATGACCTTCATGAACTGCGGGTCGTCCGGCCGCTCGAAGGGGCGCACCTCGACCTCGGCGCCCGCGACCGGCTGGTCGCGGTCGTCGAGCACCAGGCCAGTGACCGGAGCGCCGACGCCGACCTGCAGCAGCACGTCGTCGTAGACGCCGCCGTCGACCACGGCCAGCTCCTCGATGTTGCTCGGCGCGAGGTCATCGGCCGCCGCGACGATCGCGACGCGGCCAGCCGCGACGTGCTCGAGCCGAAAGCGACCCTCGGCGTCGGTTCGCAGCGGCTCGGTGCGGCCGTCGGCCGAGAACAGCACGCGGCTGAGGTCCAGGTAGATCATCGCGACGCTGGCGCCTGCGAGCGGCGCGCCGTCGGGGTCGAGCACGCGCCCTGCGACCACAGCGCCCTGGTGTGCTTGCACCGTGAGCGCGGTCACCTGGCCGGCGCGGATCGCGACGCCGTGCACTTCTTCGAGCGCGACGGTCGGCGCGGTCACGGCCACGGTGTAGCCGTCGCCCTCGGGGACGCCGGGGATGTCGAAGCGGCCCTGGTCGTCGGTGACGGTGTCGAGCCAGCGGTACTGTCGATCCGTGATCTGACCGAGGAAGGCGTTGAGACCCGGTCGCACGCTCACGCTCGCGCCCGGCGTCGGCGCGCCGTCGGCGCCGAGCACGATCCCGCGCAGGCGGCCGCCCGGCGACGCGCGCAGCTCGAGGCCTTCGACGACCTCTCCGAGCGCCACGCGCGCAGCGGCCGGGGTCCGCACGAACCAGGCGTCGCTGCGACCGTCCAGGAACACCCTGCCCGGCGGCAGACCGAGCAGCTCGAAGGAGCCGTCCGGACGGCTCACCGTCCGCCCGAGCTCGCGGCGCGGCGCGCGCGTGTCGACGAACATGCCCTCCTGGAACAGCCCCCTGAAGCGGTCGAAGATCGGCGCGAGCGAGGGTTGGTCTTTGACGGCTATGACCTCGACGCCTCCGAGCGGCAGCCCGGTCCGGCCGTCGACCACCCGCCCGCGCACGCCCGCGGTGCCGGCGCGTCCGTCCTGGACGACGCGTTCGACCTGCGGCGCGGCGCCTGCTCCGCCGCCGGCCGCCGCGAGCCCACCGCGAGCGGCGGCCCCGTCGAGCGCCGACGACTCCGCGCCGACAGCTGGCGCCGACGGCGGCGGCGCGTTCCCCCAGCCGAGGAGGAGGTAGAGCCCGGCCAAGGCCAGCAGGGCGAAGAGCGCGACGACGACAGATCGTTGCTGCATGGGACTTGCGGGGTCAGGCCGAGGGGCACCGGCGGTCAGGTCGTAGACGCTCGCGCGCTTTCCCTGTCGCAAAAACTCTCGGATGCCGCGGCTAGGCCGCTGGGAAGCGCAGCACGAAGCGCGTCCCGCCCGACGGCGACCCGACGTGTTGGATGCTGCCCCCGTGCGCCTCGACGAGCCGGCGACAGATCGCGAGACCGAGCCCGGTGCCCGCGGTCTTGGTCGTGAAGTAGGGCTCGAACAGCCGCTCCCGCACCTCGACGGGGACGCCGGGCCCGTCGTCGACGACGTCGATTCGGACCTCGCCCGACCCGCGAGATGACGAGATCGCGACCGACACCGGTCCCTGCGCCGCCTCGATCGCGTTCTGGACGAGGTTGACGAACACGCGGGCCATCGAGCGCTGATCGAGCGCGAGCTCAGCGCCCGCAGCACCCGGCGAGAAGGTCAGCGTCAGCGGACGCCCGGCGAACAGCCGCGCCGTCT
>CAZTQF010000183.1:0-5929 GCA_964615255.1 uncultured candidatus Brocadiaceae bacterium
CGCCCCGGCGACGATCTGCGCGACCGGCGCCGAGGTCTCGCTCGCCGTCGACGCCGCCAAGCTGCTCGCCGCTGACGGCGTCTCGACGCGCGTCGTGTCGATCCCTTGTCTGGAGCTGTTCTACGAGCAGGGCGACGCCTACGTGCAGCGCGTGCTCGGCGACGCGCCGCGCTTCGCGCTCGAGATGGGCCGCCCCGAGTGGTGGTGCCAGCTGACGGGCCGGCTCGACCGCTGCATCGGCCACGACGGCTTCGGCGCGTCGGCCCCCGCCGCCCGCGTCGCCGAGGAGTTCGGGTTCGCCCCCGCGGCGGTCGCCGCGCGGGTGAAGGCAGCGCTCTAGCTCAGAGCGCGACCCGCTCCCCCATCACCGCGACCGCGAACCCGCGCGCCTCGATCTCGACGCGCAGCGCCGCGTCGTGCAGCGCCGGGTTGGTGTGGTTGAGGTGCAAGAAGCGCAGCCTCCCGGGCCTGGCGCGGGCCTGGTCCTGCAGCCGATCCATGGTGCGCGTCATCAGCGGGTGCGGGATCTCGTCGAGCGAGCGGCCGGGCAGCTCGCTGCCGTCGTAGAAGGTCGCGTCGAGGTAGGCCACGTCGACGCCTTCGAGCAGGCGGTCGAGCAGGCCCGGCACCTTGGACCACGCGTCGACGTCGGGCACGAACAGCGCGGTGCGGTTGGGCCCCGAGATCCGATACGCCATCGTGTCCGAGAACTCGTCGCGGTGCGGCACCTGCAGCGCCTGCACCGACACGCCGCCCCACGGCTGGAACGGCGCCCCGACCTCGAACGCGCGCACGTCGATCTGGCCGAGCTCGACCAGCTGCTTCCACGGCCCGTGGCCGCGCAGGTACTCCGCGAACCGCTCAGAGCACCAGACCGGCAGGTCCTTCGCACCCACCACCTCGCGGCCGAACAGCGCCAGGCCCAGGTAGTGGCCGATGTGCGCGTGCGTGACCATCACCGCGTCGACCGGCGCTCTGCCCCGGCCCGTCACGCCAGAGAGCTGGTGCAGCAGCGCCGCCTGCTCTTCGACGCGCGGGGTCGCCTCCACCATCAACAGCTTCGGCGCAGCAAAGCGGCGGTCGACGAGCCCGAGGCACGCCGGATACTCGACGCGGCCGGTCTCACGCGCCTCGACGCAGCAGGGCTTCTCGCAGCCGAGGTGCGGCAGCCCGCCGTCCTGCGCCACGCCGAGCACGAACAGCTCGACGTCCGCGGGCGCCGCCGGCGCCCCCTGGCACGCCGCGAGCAGCAGCGCCAGCGCGATCAGCACGGCCGCGCGCAGCAACATCACATCATGCCGACGACGTCGCCGTTCTCGTCGATGTCCATCTGGTGGCCGGCGGGCGCCTTGCCGAGGCCCGGCATCGTCATGATCGCGCCCGCGAGCGGGTAGACGAAGCCCGCACCGACCGCCACGCGCGCGTCGCGCACCTGGAAGCGGAAGCCGGTCGGCCGCCCCTTGAGCTTCGGGTCGTGGCTGAGCGAGTACTGGGTCTTGGCCATGCAGATCGGCAGCTTGCCGAAGCCCGCCTCCTCGAACTTGGCCAGCTGCTTGTCGGCCTCGGGCTCGTAGTCGACCCCGTCGGCGCCGTAGATCTTCTTGGCGATGGTCTCGATCTTCTGTTTGAGGCTGTCCTCGTCCTTGTAGAGCAGCTCGAACTGGCTCGGCTCCTCACACGCCTTGACCAGCGCGTGCGCGAGGTCCTCGCCGCCCTTGCCGCCGTCGGCGAACAGCGTCGAGATGTGGGCGTCGGACGCGCCCGCGGCGAGCGCGCGCTCCTTGACGAACGCGATCTCGGCGTCGCTGTCGGTCGGGAAGCGGTTGATCGCGACGACCACCGGGACGCCGAACTGGCGCACGTTCTCGATCTGCTTCTCGAGGTTGCCGATGCCCTGCTCGAGCGCCTCGAGGTTCTCCTGCGACAGGCCGTCAGGCAGCGGCTTGCCGGGCTTGATCTCGAACTGGCCGCTGTGGGTCTTGAGCGCGCGCACGGTCGCCACCAGGAGCGCCGCGTCCGGCTTGAGGCCCGACGCGCGGCACTTGATGTCGAAGAACTTCTCCGCGCCCATGTCGGCGCCGAAGCCGGCCTCGGTGACGACGTAGTCGGCCGAGCGCAGCGCGATGTAGTCGGCGACGATCGAGCTGTTGCCGTGCGCGATGTTGGCGAACGGTCCGGTGTGCACGAGCGCCGGCGTGCCCTCCAGCGTCTGCATCAAAGTCGGCTTGAGCGCGTCTTTCAGGATCGCGGTCATCGCGCCCGCGGCCTGGATGTCTTCGGCGGTCACCGGCTTGCCGTCGGTGTCGTAGCCGACCACCATCTCGCCGAGCCGCTTGCGCAGGTCGTGGATGTCCTTGGCGAGGCCGAGCACCGCCATGATCTCGGACGCCGAGGTGATGTCGAAGCCGGTGACGCGCGGGGCGCCGTTCTTCTCGCCCCCGCGCGCGACCTCGATCTCGCGCAGCGCGCGGTCGTTCATGTCCATGACCCGGCGCCAGCTGATCTGGTCGCGGTCGATGTTCTTCTCGTTGCCGTGGAACAGGTGCGCGTCGAGGAACGCCGCGCACAGGTTGTGGGCCGAGGTGACCGCGTGGAAGTCGCCGGTCAGGTGCAGGTTCATCTCCTCGGGCGGCACGACTTGGCTGTAGCCGCCGCCGGCGGCCCCGCCCTTGATGCCGAACACCGGGCCCATCGACGGCTGGCGGATCACGCAGCAGGTGCCCTTGCCGATCCGGTTGAGCGCTTGGCTGATGCCGACCGTGTGCACCGTCTTGCCCTCGCCCAGCGGCGTCGGGGTGATCGCCGTGACGACGATGTACTTGCCCTGCTTCTGGGCCGGCTCCTTGAGCCGGTCGAGCTTGACCTTGGCCTTGCTGTGGCCATAGGGCTCCAGGTCGTCGTCGGTCAGGCCCATGACCCGAGCGACCTCGGACAGCGGACGGAGCGGGATGGAACGGGCGATCTCGAGGTCGTTGAGCGACATGATGGGGCGAGCAGGATAGCCAGCGAGGGCGCACGGGGCCAACCGGAACCGACGCCGCCCGGAGCGCTGAGGCAGCTCAGCGCAGCGCGCTGCGGTAGACCGCGGCGAACCGCTCGAGGCATTCTCGCGCCTCGAAGCGCGACGCCGCTGCGTCGCGGTTGTCCACGCCGAGCCGGCGCCGGAGCGCGGCGTCTGCACAGAGCCGGTCGAGCGCGGCCGCGAGCTGCGCCGGGTCTCGCGGCGGGACCACGAGCTCGCGGTTGGACTCGGCGAGCACCGCGCGGGTGTCGCCGACGTCGGTCGCGACGACCGGCAGGCCGCACGCCATCGCCTCGACGAGCGCGATCGGCATCTGCTCGGTCCGCGACGACATCGCGAACACGGTGAACTCGCGGTAGTGCCGCGCCGTGTCGTCGGTGAAGCCGACGAACGTCACCCTCTCTTCCAGCCCGAGCCGCGCGCACTCGGCGCGCAGCGCAGGCTCCATCGCGCCGCCGCCGACGAGGCGGAGCGACGCCGGCTGCTGCATCTGCGCGAGCGCCTGCAGCAGCGTGGCGTAGTCCTTCTCTGGCCGGAGCCCGCCGACGCTGCCGATGACGACCGCTGCGGGCTCGCCGTCCCGCGGCGCGAACCGCTCCAGGTCGACGCCGTTCACGAGGTGGGCCGCGTCCACGCCCCATTCGCGGGCCGCGATCTGCCGCAGGCCGAGCGACGGCACGATCAGCGGCACGCCGCGCAGCAGCCAGCGACGCATCCAGCTGCGCCGCCGCAGCCGCCGGCAGACCTCTTCGGGGCCGAAGCCGTCCTCGTGATGCACCAGCGGCAGCCCGGCCTTCTTGGCGGCCGCGACGGACTCGATCGCGCCCCAGTTGTAGGTCAGCACCAGGTCCGGGCGCTGGCTGCGCAGCCAGGCGGCCTGCGCCCGCCGCGCCTGGAAGAAGCCGCCGCGCGGCGGCGCCGCGGCGAAGGTCACCTGCAGGTCGTCGTCGATCAGCGCGCGCGCGCCGTGGTCGCCGTCCATCGCCTGCACGACGTGCTCGACGCCGTCGCCGAGGTGGCGCATCAGCTGGGTCGCGCGCACCTGGGGACCGCCGCGACCGAACGTCGAGAAGACGTGGACGAAGCGCGGCTTCGCGGTCATCTCTGCGCGGCGAAGAGCCGCTCCAAGAACCGCTCGCGATCCCCCTCCGGCGCGAAGCCGAGGTCACGCACGGCGTCGCTGCAGTCCAGCTGCGTGGTGAACGACCGCGACGCGAAGTCGCGGTAGGCGGGCCACTCGCGCGGCTTGCGCGCGAGCGCCTTGACCGCGTACTTGCCGAGCTCCTGCGCCCACATCCAGCGCAGCGGCGTCGGGTGGTAGTGGTAGTCGCGGCCGGTGCGCCGAGCCATCTCCTCGACATACTCGCGCGCCGTGAGCCGCACGTCGCCCGCGAGGTTGTAGGTCTTGCCGGCCGCGTTCGGCGCGTCGAGCGCCGCGACGAAGCCCGCCGCGCAGTCCGAAGCGAGCACGAACGGCAGCGGGTGCCGACCGACGCCCCAGCCGACGCACTGGTTGTCGCGCACCCACAGGCCGACGCCGGAGTGCTCCAGGATGCCGTCGCGCGCAATGACGATCGCCGGCCGGATCACGGTGACCTCGAGGCCCTGCGCGCCGAGCTCTGCGAGCGCGCGCTCCGAGGCGATCTTGCCGCGGGCGTAGCCGGCGCGGTCTGCGGGCTTCGGGTCGGTGCCGCAGGCGCCGTCCAGGTCGCCCGTGTCCCCGAGCCACAGCGCCGCGGTGCTGCTGGCGTAGACGAACCGCTGCACGCCGGCCGCCTTGGCGGCTGCGCCCGCGACGCGGACGGCGTCGGCCATGACCGCCTCGATCTGGCCGGGGTCGGTGCCGGCGGCCGTCGCGAGGTGCAGCACGCGCTCCGCGCCGGCGAACGCCTTCGTCAGCACCGCGGGGTCCGCGGCGTCGCCGACGAACACGCGCACCGAGCCGTCGCGCAGCTCGGCGGGCAGCAGGTCGGGCTTGCGCACCAGCAGCGTCACCGGACGCTCCGCGGCTCGGAGTCGCTGCACGCAGCGGCGCCCGATCAGGCCCGTGCCGCCGAGGACCACGACTTCGCCAGGGCGCGCGTCGCAAGGAGCGGGCAGCGCCGGCGGCTTCGGCGGCGGCTCGACGCTGGCGCCGGCGGCCGCAGCGACCTGCTCGCACATGCGCAGCACCTCGCGGGCGCCCGCAGCGGTCATCGGCAGCGGCAGCTGCGCGCCGCGCACCGCGCGGTGGAACGACGTCAGCGTGCCGCGCATGCCGCGCAGGAACGGGTCGTCCGGGAAGGCCACCTTGAACAAGCCGAAGGCGTAGCCGAACAGCGCGCCGAAGGTGCGGCCCACGAGGTGCTTCGCGCCGGCCGCGAGGTTGCATGCCCCGTCGAGGAACTCGAGCCACCGCGTCTTGCGCCGCAGCCAGCAGGTGCCGCGCGCGAGGTCGAGCAGCGCCGCGCCGTCCGTGCCGACGGCCTGCACGGTCGTCTCGAGCCACGGCTCGCCAAAGGCCATCCGCACGGTCGCCGTGCCGCGCTCGCAGTCGAGCCGCGCGACCCACTCCTCGACGAATTCGACGCCGTTGGGCAGCCGGCGCCGCGCGCCCGTCAGGACCTGCGCGTCGCGGCAGCCGCCGAGCAGCGCGTAGACCATCGAGAACAGGTGCACGCCCTGCTCCCAGACGATGTTCGCCTCGGTTTGGAACATGAAGTGCCCGACGTCCCCCGTCTGCAGCTGGCGCAGCGGCACGTGGTGCTGCAGCGTGACGTGCTCCAGCTTGCCGAGGCGGCGATCGCGGACGTGGCGCTCGAGCTGCTGGATCGACGGGTGCCAGGTCTGGTTGTGGTTGACGGCGAGCACGCGGCCGCGCTCGGCGGCGAGCTGCTCGAGCGGATCGACCTCGTCGGAGCGCAGCAC
>CAZTQF010000184.1:0-5927 GCA_964615255.1 uncultured candidatus Brocadiaceae bacterium
CCGGGGATGACCGAGATGGAGTTCCAGTGCAACAACTGGTACCACTTCAACTGGCTCTGCGGCGACCACATCGTCGAGCAGCACATCCACAACCTCGACGTCGGCTGCTGGGCGAAGAACGCCTACCCCGTCAAGTGCAACGGCATGGGCGGCGGCGAGCAGCGCATGGGCGGCGACCGCAGCAAGTCGCAGATCTTCGACCACACGTTCTGCGAGTTCACCTTCGCCGACGGCAGCAAGATGTATAGCCAGGGCCGCCACCTGCGCGGCGGCTGGAACAACGTCAGCGAGGCGCTGCACGGCACGCAGGGCACGGCGGTGCCAGCGGGCCGGATCGAGGGCCCCAACGCCTGGCGATTCCAGGGCCGCAGCCCCGGCGGCCACCAGCAGGAGCAGCACGACCTGATCGACGCGCTCATGCAGGGCAAGATCTACAACGAGGGCGAGTACGGCGCGCACTCGACGTTCTGCGCGATCCTCGGCCGCGAGGCGTGCTACTCCGGCAAGGAGCTGAAGTGGGACGACCTGCTCGAGCGCGGCCGCGACCTGACGCCCGGCATCGACACCTACACGATGGAGTCGGTGCCGCCGTGCGTGAAGGGCGAGGACGGCAACTACCCCGTGCCGGTGCCGGGCAAGTACAACCCGTTCGCGAGCTGACCCGCTAGCGGAAGCCGTCGCCAGCCAGCACGGGCTCGCGGCGCGCGCCGATGTTGACGCACAGCGCCAGCGCCAACAGCATCGCCAGCGTCGAGCTGCCGCCGTAGCTGATCAGCGGCATCGGCAGCCCCGTGCTGGGCACGAGCCACCCGCACACCGCGACGTGCAGCAGGCTCTGCGCCCCGAACCACGTCGCGACGCCGACGCACACCAGCTTGCCGAAGCGTTCGCGGGTGCGCTCGGCGATCGAGAGCAGCCCGAGCACGATCGCGGCGACGAGCCCCAGCACGACCGCCACACCCAGGAACCCGGTCTCCTCCCCCACGACGGCGAACACATAGTCCTCGCTTCTGTAGGGCAGGAAGTCGTAGCGGTTCTGCGGACCCTGGCCGAGACCGTAGCCCTGCATGCCGCCGGCCCCCATCGCGATCAGCGCCTGCCACGGCTGGTAGCCCGCCTCGCGGAGCACCGCCTGCACCTCATGCGTGCGGATGTTCTGCTCGTTCCAGCCCCAGTGCTGCAGCCAGACGTCGATGCGCTCGCGCTGGTAGTCGTAGAGCAGTCCGAAGTAGGCGACGACCAGCGCCAGCGACGCGAGACCCAGCAGCGCGAGCACGCTGCGGCCGGGCGCGCCGGCCGCCCAACACATCGCGATCAGCACGACGCCGAAGACGATCGAGCTGCCGAGGTCCGGCTGGCGCAGGACCAGCAGCGCCGGCACGGCGGCGACGAGCGCCGGCAGCAGCAGCCCGTCGAGGGTCTTCGGCCGGCTCTTGAACCGCAGCATGGCGGCGAGCGCGATGACCACCGCGACCTTGGCGAACTCGCTAGGCTGCACCGAGAAGCCCGGGAACGCGTACCAGCGGCGCGCGCCGTTGATCTCGGGCGCGAAGAACGGGAGCCCCAGCAGCGCGAGCACCGCGCCCGCGTAGAGGATCCACGCAGCCCGCAGGACGTGCGCGTAGTGGGGCAGCAGCACGAAGAAGCCGCAGCCCAGGCCGACGGTCACGAACAACGCCTGCCGCCCCTGCTGGGCCCCGAACAGCGCGTCGTCGGCCGTGGCCGAGCCGATGAAGACCAAGCCCACGAGGCACAGCGCGACGACCGCCAGGCACAGCCACGCGTCAACGTTCTGCAGCGTGCGGAGCCGCCGGATGCTCAGGTCCTCGCGAGAGATCATCGGGGCAGATACCTCTGCCGCAGCGCGGGGTCCGCCGCCACGGCGCGCAAGAAGTCCTCGGCGAGCTTGCCGGCCGTGTCGCCGCCGTGGCTCTGGTCCGGGACGTAGTAGATCACGCTGCACAGCGCGAGCTGGTGGCCGTCGCGAGACGCGCCGGGCAGGTAGCCCGCGAACCACGCGTTGTTGTCCTGCTGAGCGGTCCGCTCCGCGGTGCCCGTCTTGCCCCGCACGCCCAGCTCGGCGAGCAGCACGCGGTCGCGCGCGGTCCCGACCTGGACCACATCGTCCAGCCCTGCGCGGACCAGCTCCAGCGTCTCCGCGGACGCTGCGACGGTGACCCGATCGCGCCGCTCACCGAGCCGCACGCCGAGCTGCGGCAGCGCGCCCGTCGCGAGCCCGGCGTAGGCGCGCGCGACGAACAGCGGCGTGACCTGGACGCCGTAGCCGATCGCCTGGCTCGGCAGCAGCCGACGCTCATCGATGCGCGCCGCAGCGGTCGAGATCCCGGCCACGCTCGGCTGCCAGCACAGCGCATAGTTGTTGTCTGCCGCGGCCTGCACGAGGCCGAAGCGCTCGTAGGCCCGGCGCACGGCCACTGCCCCCAGCCCGACGCCGACCTGATAGAAGAAGCAGTTGCAGGACTTGGCGAGCGCCGAGCGAGGCTGCTGGCCGCCGCCCCAGTGCGCCCGACCGCAGCCGAGCCGCTGCCCTTGGTAGCGGAACGCCCCTTCGCACGGCGCGATCTCCGAGAGGGGCGTGTGCGGCCGACCCAGGCGCGCGCTCTCGAGCTGCTCGACCAGCACGAAGGGCTTGGCGACCGAGCCGATCGAGCCGTTCCCGATCCACATCACGCCCGGCACGTGGCGGGCGTTCTCGGTCGTGATCGGAGCGCCCGCGCACGCGAGCACGTCTCCGGTCCGGGCGTCGATCACCGCGAGGGCGGCCTCGACGTAGTCCGCGGCGGCGGCGCGCCCCGCGCCGCGATAGACGCTGTCGTAGCTCGACCACGCGCCCTGGACGAGCCGCTGCGCGATCTCCTGCAGATCGCAGTCGATCGAGACCCGCACGTCGTCGCCCGACTCGACCTCCAGGTGGCTCCACAGCGAGTGCTCACGCCGGGTGCCGTCGTGCTCGACGAAGCGCACGCCGAGCTGCCCCATCAGCTCTTCGTTGAACTTGGCCTCGAAGCCGGTCACGCCGCGGCGCTCCCGCACCAACAGCTCGCGCTCGTAGCGGCGCCGGGCCTCGTCGACGATCTCCAGGCGCGCCTCGTCGTCGACCACTCCTTCGGGAACCAGCCGCTCCGCCCAACCGTCGGGCATCTCGTCATCGAGGTAGTCCGCGACCGAGGTGTCCTGCGCAGCCGAACCGCTCAGCGCCGCCTCCATGCGGCTCGAGGCCGAGAGCGTGCGGTCCCACCAGTTCACGCGCCCGACCAGCGCGTCGAGCGCCGGCCCGCCCGCCTCGCTGCGCACGCGGCGGACCGACGGCTCGACCGTGATCCCGGCGTAGCGCTGCACGTCGACCCGCACCGCCGCGGCGACGTCGAAGGAGACCTCGGTCGCGACCGGCCGGCGGAGCTCTTCGATCAGGCTGCCCTCGCGATCCCGGCCGTCCGCGCCGACCCACTGCACGCGCGCGCGCTCGAAGCTCGCGACCCGCAGTTCGTCCAACACCTCCATGAGCTCGGCGCCTCCCGGCTCTTGCCCGCCCACGCGCGCGACCCGGCCCTTGAGACCTTCTGCCAGCCGCGCCGCGCGCTCCTGCGCGAGGCGCGCGCTGAGCCGCTGCAGCTCGGCGAGACGGCGCTCGAAGCGGCGCTCGAGCTCGGCGCGCGGCGCCTCCAGCACGTCGCCGATGCCCATGCCTGCGCCGGACTGCGCGGCCTCGCGCATGGCGCGGTAGGCCTCTCGCCGACTCAACCCAGCCAGCTGCGACAGCACCGTCGTCGCGTAGGTCGCGAGCTGCGCGGTGACGTTCTTCGGCAGCACGCCCGGCTCGATCGCGCGCGCCGGCATCGAGAGCAGGTCCCGGACCGCGGCGCGGGCGCCGTTCGGACCGTCGCCGTAGTCGTAGCGCCAGTCGCCTTCGGGGCGGTCGAGCTGCCGGCAGACGCTGGCGCCGTGCACGGCGGCGCCGACGCAGTGCCGCAGCCGGAACCGCAGGTAGTGGACCGAGACGCGCGTGGTCGCTTCGTCTCGCGCGAGCTCGACGCCGTCGCGGTCCAGGATCCGACCCCGCAGGCTCGGCACGGACCGAAACGCCCACCGGTTCTCGTAGCTGCGGCGAGCCCAGGTCTCCTGGTCCTGGACCATCAGGCCGAACAGGTGGGCCAGCACGATCAGCAGGGCCGCGCCGAACGCGCCCGCGAGCACGCCGATCCGGGTTCCCGACGAGGACCGCGCGTCGCTCACGCTCGCTCCCCGTGGGCTCGCTGGGCGTCGTCAACGAAGGCGCGAAACGGCGGCAGGCTGCGCGCGCCCCACAGCAAGGGCGGCAGCACCAGCGCGGCCCAGACCAGCGACCAGGCGTCGAGCCCGCCGGCCGATGGCGGCTGGTCGAACATCCTGCCGAACAGCGAAGAGAGCTTGGGCACGAGCACGGCCAGCAGCGCGGCGGCGAACGCCTGCCAGACCCAGCGCTGCGCGACGAACATCGAGCGCAGCGGCAGCAGCACCGCGACCGGCACGCCGATGACCAGCACGTGGACCGGGAGCGTCGCCTGCTCGACGAGCGCGCGGCCGATGGCCACGCCCAGCAGCAGCAGCGGCAGCGCGCGCACCTGCGCGAACCACGCCAGGAACAGCGCCGCGAAGGCCGTCAGGTCGACCTGCGGCAGCCCCAGGTCACGTAGGAAGCCGACCAGCAGGTAGCTCTGCGGGACCAGCACGAACCATCCGAGCCAGCGCGTCAACGCGCCGCCTCCGGCGCGACGAACACCTCGACCGCACGCGCGCCGCCGCCAGAAGGCACCCGGACCTGCAGCAGCGCGCGGTCGGTCGGATCGGCCGTCGCCCGTCCGATCCACAGTCCCGAAGGGCAGAAGCGACCGTTGCTGCCCGTAAACAGGAACCCGCTCCCCAGCCGCAGCACTTCGTCGCGCGGCGGGCCCTCCCACCGAACCCACGCGACGTCACCGGCTGCGCGCTCGATGACGCCGCTCAGCTCCACCACGCGCCCGGCCTCTTCGTCCGGCAGGAAAAGCAGGCTCCACCGTCGTCGCGACGCCGGAAACGAGGTCATCAACGCGTTGCCGAAACAGAGCCCGCGCGCGACGCCGAGCAGCACGCCCCGCTGCGTCACGGCGGCGTCGTCCGGCAGCGCGCGGCTGCAGACGAGCAGGTGCCGACCGCGGTCCGCGCCCGGCAGGTCGTAAAGCGACGCGCCGACCCGCGCGTGCGCGCGCAGCGGCGAGTCCTGCGGACGCAGCGGAGCACCTTCGGCCCGCCACAGCACCACGTGTGACAGCGCGCGCGGCTCGAAGCCGGGTTCGACGTAGACGCCGATCGCGAGCACCCTGGAGGTCTGCGTGTCGTCGTATCCCCACACGCGCGCGCGGCCCAGCGAGAGCCCCGGCGGCACCCCGTAGTTCTCGCCGCCGAAGTCGAGCGCGCGCGTCCGCACCAGGAGCCCGGCTTCGTCCAGCTGCGCGGCGCGGTACGGGTCGTCCCAGAGATCGACCCGCAGGGGCGCCGGGTCCGCGCCCGCGCCCGGCCGCACGACGAAGCGCAGCGGCCTGCCCGCGATGTCCAGCTCGGCGTAGACGCGCGGCGCGTCGCGGTGATTGCACAGCATGACGCGCGCGGGGTCCGACGGCAGGTCGTCGACTGCGCGACCCTTGCCGGGCTCCATCAAGAAGCCCACCAGCTGGTCCCCCTTGACCACGACGCGCTCCCAGTCGCGCAGCGCGCGGCCGGCGCCGAGCTCTTCGTAGCTGTGGTCCAGCAGCAGTTCACTCAAGCGCCCGCCGCCCCCGCGCCTCGACGCCGCGAGCACGCCGCAGTGCACCTGCCGCGCTCCGGCGGGCAGGGCGACGCTGCCGGCGGCGAGGTCCTGCCGCGAGACGCGCTGCAGGAGGTCGGCGCGG
>CAZTQF010000185.1:0-5882 GCA_964615255.1 uncultured candidatus Brocadiaceae bacterium
GGCCGGTTGTTCTTGAACCTGCTCAAGATGATCGCGGTGCCGCTGGTGCTGTTCTCGCTGGTGGCGGGCGTCGCGAGCCTCAACGACTCGAGCAAGCTCGGCCGCATCGGCGGCAAGTCGATCGCGCTCTACCTCGGCACGACCGCGGTCGCGATCACGATCGGACTCGTCGTCGTGAACATCTTCAGCCCGGGCGCTGGCCTCTCGGAGGGCACGCGCGAGAAGCTGATGAACGCCTACGGCGAGACGGCGACCCAGAAGGCCGCGGCGGCGTCCCAGGTCAGCATCGTCGACCAGCTGGTCAACATCGTGCCGACCAACCCGTTCGGCGCGCTCGCCGATGCGCAGATGCTGCAGGTCGTGTTCTTCGCGCTGATGCTCGGGATCGCGTTGACCCGGCTCTCTCGCCGCGTCGAGGGCACGACCCACGTCATCAGGGTCTTCCAGCTGCTGAGCGACGCGATCATCGAGATGGTGCAGGTCATCATGAAGATCGCGCCGCTCGGCGTCTTTGCGATGCTCGCGTCGGTCGTCGCGGACCTCGGCAAGGACCCCGCGCAGCTCGGGGACCTGCTCGCGAGCCTCGGCGGCTACATGGCGACGGTCGTGATCGCGCTGCTCGTCCACTACCTGGTGGTGTACACCGCGCTGCTCAAGGCGCTGACCAACGTGCCGTGGCGCAAGTTCGCCAAGGCGATGGTGCCGGCGCAGCTGCTCGCGTTCAGCTCCAGCTCCAGCGCCGCGACGCTCCCGGTGACGATCAAGTCGGTCGAAGACGGCGTCGGCGTCGACGAGGAGGTCTCGAGCTTCGTGCTGCCGCTCGGCGCGACGATCAACATGGACGGCACGGGCCTCTACCAGGGCGTCGCGGCGGTGTTCATCGCCAACGCGCTCGGCGTGCCGCTCGACCTCGGCCAGCAGCTGATGATCGTGCTGACGGCGGCGCTCGCGTCCATCGGCACCGCGGCGGTGCCAGGCGTCGGCATCGTGATGCTGGTGATCGTGCTCAAGCAGGTCGGCCTGCCCGAGGCGGGCATCGGCCTGATCCTCGCGGTCGACCGCCCGCTCGACATGTGCCGGACGGTGCTCAACGTCACCGGCGACGCGACCGTCGCGACGATCGTCGCCAGCAGCGAAGGGCTCGTCCACGACGGCGAGCGCCACCACGGCGAAGGCTAGCGCCGTCCGCGCGCGGCTGGCTTCGTGTTGGCCTTGCCGCGCTTCTTGCCGGCGCCGCGCGCCTTCGGCGCCGCTTTCTTCGGCTGCGACGGGCCCTTCTTGGCGGACGGAGCCGCGCCGCGCGCGCCTCGGCCGCCGGGCCGCGCTTCGCCGCGCCGTCGGCGATCCTCGTCGCGGACCTTGCCCTGGCCGCGCCCCTTGGTGGGCTGCCGCGGTCGCCGCACCTCGTCGCTGTTGGCGTAGGGGCCCGGCGCGTGCCGAGCTTCGGGGCGCAGTCGGCCGTCCTCGTCGGCTGGGCGCTTGCGGCGAGGTCGGTCGTCGTCCTCGGGAGCGCGCTTCGGGGCCGCCTTGCCGAGGTCCTGCTGCCGCAGCGACGGGATGCGCTGCTTGATCAGCTTCTGGATGTCGCGCAGGTAGTCGTGCTCGCCCTCGTCGCAGAACGAGATCGCGATGCCGGCGCGGCCGGCGCGCGCGGTCCGGCCGATGCGGTGCACGTAGCTCTCGGGCACGTTGGGGAGGTCGAAGTTGACGACGTGGGAGATCTCGGGCACGTCGATGCCGCGCGCGGCGATGTCGGTCGCGACCAGCACGATCGCCTTGCCGGCGCGGAACTCGCCCAGCGCCCGCTCGCGCGCGCCCTGGGACTTGTTGCCGTGGATCGCGTGCGCAGGGATCCCCGCGCGCACCAGGTGCTTGGCGACGCGATCGGCGCCGTGCTTGGTGCGGGTGAACACCAGGGTCCGGACGAACGCCGGGTCCTCGAGCAGCTTGACCAGCAGCTCGCGCTTCTTGGCCTTCTGGACGTGGTAGACGCTCTGCTCGACCCGGTCGGCCGTCGCGGCGGGCGGGGTCACCTCGACCCGCACCGGCTCGAACAGGAACTTGTTCGCCAGCGCCGTGATGTCGTCGGGCATCGTCGCGGAGAACAGCAGCGACTGCCGCTCCTTGGGGCACTTCTGCAGGATGCGGCGCACGTCCGGCAAGAAGCCCATGTCGAGCATGCGGTCGGCCTCGTCGAGCACCAGGATGTCGACGTCGCCCAGCTTGCAGTGCCCCTGGCTCATCAGGTCCAGCAGCCGCCCCGGCGTCGCGATCAGGATGTCGACCCCTTGCTGCAGCGCCTTGACCTGGGGCGTCTGGCCGACGCCGCCGAATACGAGGGCCGTGACGAGCCCGAGCTCGCTGCCGTACGACACGCACGCGTCCTTGATCTGCAGCGCCAGCTCCCGCGTGGGCGCCAGGACCAGCGCGCGCGGCCGGCCAGGGCGCGGCCGCTCGTCCTCTTCGTCGAGGATCTGCAGCATCGGGATCGAGAACGCGGCGGTCTTGCCGGTGCCGGTCTGCGCGATCCCGAGCAGATCAGCGCCGTCCAGCAGGTGCGGGATTGAGCCGGCCTGGATCGGCGTCGGCTGCTCGTAGCCGCGCGCCTTGAGGGCGGCGAGGATCTGGGGACAGACTCCGAGGTCGGCGAAGTCCTGCGTCATCGAGCGACGCTCCGCGTCGGGAGCGAGGAAGGGGTCATGCTGGCAGACTACGCGCCGACGGGCTGCGCCCTGCGCACCAAACGTCCGTCGCGCTGGAATCGTGGGGCCCGGCGGTCGCGGTCGCGCTGAGATGTGGCAGGATGAGCCGGTGGACCTGCTGACGACCGTCGAAGTGCCGCCTGTGGGCGAAGCCCGCGCGGCGGTCGTGTGGCTGCACGGCCTGGGCGCGGACGGCCACGACTTCGCGGGCATCGTGCCCGAGCTCGATCTGCCCGCCGAGCTGGGCGTGCGCTTCGTCTTTCCGCACGCGCCCGCCATCCCCGTGACGCTGAATAGTGGGGCAGAGATGCCCGCGTGGTACGACATCGAGGAGGTGGACCTGCGGCGCCGGCACGACGAAGCCGGCGTGCGGCGCTCGGCCGCCCAGGTGACGGCCCTGATGGAGCGCGAGCGTCAGCGCGGCGTGCCGTGGGAGCGGATCGTGCTCGCCGGCTTCTCGCAGGGCGGCGCGATGGCGCTGTTCACCGCCGTCCGCCACCGCGAGAAGCTGGCGGGTGTCGTGGCGCTCTCGGCGTATCTCGTGGTCGAAGGCTCCCTCGACGAAGAGCGCGCGGCGGCCAATCAGGACACCCCGATCCTGCAGGCGCACGGTACTTTCGATCCCATGGTCCCGATGGCCCGCGGGGAGGCCGCGCGCGACGCGCTCGCGGCGCGGGGCTACCCGGTTCGATTCCGGTCGTATCCAATGGCGCACAGCGTCTGCCTCGAGGAGATCGCCGACATCCGGCAATTCCTCGTCGAGCGGCTGCATTTGGTCTGATCTCTGATGTCGTGCCCCCGCTTCGTCGAACTGCAGCGTCGCCTCCAGCCGCTGCGCAACAGCCTCGTCGCCCACCCCGTCTACGGCTCCCTGCGCGGGCTGGAGGACCTTCACAAGTTCTTGTCCCTGCACGTGTTCGCGGTGTGGGACTTCATGTCGCTGCTGACGGCGCTGCAGCGCCGGCTGACCTGCGTTGACGAGGTCTGGCGGCCGGTCGGAGACGCGGCGTCCCGGCGGTTGATCAACGAGATCGTGCTCGGGGAGGAGAGCGACCAGATCGGGGGCCAGTTCACCAGCCACTTCGAGATGTACCAGGCCGCGATCCGCCAGTGCGGCGGCAGCACGGAGCACATCGACGCGGTGCTCCGCAGGGTCGAAGCGGGCGAGGACGTCGTGCACGCGCTCTCGAGCGCGCCGGTGCCTGCGAGACGCTTTTCGACGGTCACCTTCGAGGCCGTGCGCAGCGGCTCATTGGCCGCGACCGCGGCGGCCTTCACGCTCGGCCGCGAGGACGTGATCCCGTCGATGTTCACCGAGCTGGTGCGGGACCTGCGGCGTCGCGGCAGGGCGGACACCTCGCTGCTGATCGACTACCTCGACCGGCACGTCGAGGTCGACGGGGAAGAGCACGGCCCGATGGCCGCGCAGCTGCTCACCAACGTCTGCGGCGACGAGGAGTCGCGCTGGCAGGAGGCCGAGCAGGCCGCCGCCGCCGCGCTGCGCGCGCGCCTCGGGCTGTGGGACGGCGTCGTGGAGCTGGTTGGCAGCGGCGCAGCCGTCCAGGCCGAGAGCTACTGAGCAGCCCCGCCCTGGGGGGACGAGGCTCGCCCGCTCGCCGAGGCGGCGTAGCATGGGCCGCGAGCTTGCCCATGCGTCCCGTCGCGAACCCGCCGAACCCCTGGTCGTCGCAGCACACCGAGCTGCTCGGTGAGGCGCCCGACGCGGCGCTGCAGGTGTTCGAGGAGGACGCGCGCTCGATCGTCTCGGAGAACCAGAGCCCGGACATTCCGTTCCGCTGGTCGCTGAACCCCTATCGCGGCTGCTTCCACGGCTGCGCCTACTGCTACGCGCGGCCAACGCACCAGTACCTCGGCTTCGGCGCGGGCACCGACTTCGAGCGCCGCATCGTCGTCAAGCGCAACGCGGCGGCGCTGCTGCGTCAGCGGCTCGCGCGCGCGTCGTGGAGCGGGGAGCACCTCGTCTTCAGCGGCGTGACCGACTGCTACCAGCCGCTGGAGGCCAGCTACGGCCTGACGCGGGCGTGCCTGGAGGTGTGCGCCGAGTTTCGCCAGCCGGTCGGCATCATCACCAAGGGCGCGCTCGTCGAGCGGGACGTGGACCTGCTGGCGGGCCTCGCAGCGCACGGCGCGGCGACCGTGTTCGTGAGCGTGCCGTTCTTCGAGGCCGAGGACTCGCGCCGCATCGAGCCGTTCGTCGCCCTGCCCGAGCGGCGGCTCCGGGCGCTGCGCACCCTCGCGGACGCCGGCGTGCCCGTCGGGGTCAGCGTGTCGCCGCTGATCCCGGGCCTCAACGACCACCAGGTCCCCGCCATCCTCGAGGCGGCTCGCGACGCCGGCGCGACGCAGGCCTTCCACGTGCTGTTGCGGCTGCCCGCCGAGGTCGAGCAGGTGTTCACCGAGCGCTTGACGCAGGCCTTCCCGCTCCGCGCCGAGAAGGTGATGTCGCTCGTCCGTCAGATGCGCGGCGGTCGCAGCAGCGACGCGCGCTTCGGCGCGCGCATGCGGGGAGAGGGCGCGCGCTACCAGCTGATCGCGGACCTCTTTGCGCGCACGGCGCGCCGCCTGGGCATGTCCGCGCCGACGCCGCCGAGCACGCCGAGTCCGTTCCGGCGGCCGCATCAGCAGCAGCGCCTGTTCGGCGGGGAGACCTCGTGAGGGTCCGGCTGATCACCGTCTCGCATCGCCAGCCGCGATGGGTCCAGGAGGGGTGCGCCGAGTACGAGAAGCGGCTGCCGCGCGGGTGGCAGTTCCAGGTCGTCGAGCTGAAGCCGGCCGCCCGAACCAGCGGCGCCGACCCCGCGAAGGTTCGCCGCGAGGAGGCGCTGCGCATCCGCCAGGCGCTGCCCAAGGGCGCGCTGCTGGTGGCGCTCGACGAGCGCGGCCGCGCGTGGTCCACCGAGCAGCTCGCGGCGCGCGTCGAACAGTGGCAGCAGCTCGGGCGAGACCTCGCGCTCGTCATCGGCGGCGCCGACGGCCTCGACCCTGGCCTGCGCGAAGCGGCGGATCACTGCCTCTCGCTCTCTCCGATGGTGATGCCGCACGGGCTCGCGCGCGTCGTCGTCGTCGAGCAGCTCTACCGCGCCTCGACGGTCATCGCCGGGCATCCCTATCACAAGTAACCGCGCATCGGAGAGGGGCTCGCTTCTGATTTCAAAAGTC
>CAZTQF010000186.1:0-5872 GCA_964615255.1 uncultured candidatus Brocadiaceae bacterium
CTCGATCGTGCGCTCGTCGACGTGTTCACCCGTGTTGCGGACGGTCGCAGGCTCGAACAGGACGACGCTGCATCGCTGCAACGCGACCGGCTTGTGCTCGACGCCTCGCGGCACGATGAAGAACTCCCCGGCCTGCAGCGTCACGACCCGGTCGCGGAGCTGCAACTCGAGCTCCCCGTCGACCACGAAGAACATCTCGTCCTCGTCTTGGTGCGCGTGCCAGACGTAGTCTCCCTCTAGCTTGGCGACCTTGACGTGCTGGCCGTTCAGCTCGCCGACGATCTTGGGGACCCAGGTCTCTTGGAACGTGGCGAGCTTCTGGCGGAGGTTGACGACTTCCATGCTGCGCGATTGTGCTCGCGCACGGTCGGAATGAGAAGCCACCGAGGCCTTCCCACCCTGGAGGGCCTGTGCGCCGACGGCCGACAGCAGCGCCATGGACCGCGGCTACTTCGCCGCGTGCCAGGTGAACCGGATCAGGCGGTCGACCGGGAGCACGCTGCCCGCGCTCTCGTCTCCCACCACCACGTAGCTTTCGTGAAACGCGATACTCTTGGCGTGCAGGCTCCGATTGCCGGAGGTGGAGGTGTCACTCAACTGCAGGTCGTAGGAGACGGTGAAGTCACCCTTGAGCACGGTCAGCGCAGCCGCAGCATCTGCTTGACGTGGCTGGCAAGCGACCAGGAAGAGGGGGCAGAGCGCGAGGACCCGTAGACGCATCGGCGCAGCGTAGTCTCCGAGGGAGTCAGCGGAGCAGAAACCCCCGCCCGACGGGGTCCTCGGGGTCGACCCAGTACTCCGCGCGCCCGGTGACGAAGGCCTCCCCGCGGACCTCCGGCAGGATCGCCGCGCGCCCGCCGAGCTCGACCTCGGCGGCCACGCGCACGTCGAAGCGGGTACCGAGGATGCTCTCGATGGTGATCCACTCGTCGCCCAGCTCGCCGCGCGCCCGGTGGATCGCGGCGCGGCCGCTGACGCCCGTGCCGGTCGGCGAGCGGTCGACCTCGCCGTCGGCGAACACGCAGACGTTGCGGCTGTGCGCGCCCGGCTGCGGCGCGACGAAGATCGTCCCGTAGAGGAAGTCGAGGTCCTCGTGGCCGTCGGGGTGCTGCAGGTCACACGCCGCGGCGACGGCGCGCTTGATCGCCATGCCTTGTTCGATCAGCGCGCCCGTGTTGCGCGGCGCCAGCTCGAGGCCCAGCGCGACCGCGTCGACGTAGGCGTAGTAGGCTCCGCCGTAGGCGACGGTGCAGGTGACCTCGCCGAGCCCTTCGACCTGCACCACAACCTCCCGGTCGACGAACGACGCTACGTTGACGAACGAGACCCGCCGCACCCGCTCACCGTCCATTTCGGCAGAGGCGACCACGCGGCCGGCGGGCGTGTCGATCCGGACCGCGGACGGATCGGCCTCGAACAAGCCCTGCTCGAGGCCGACCTTGGTCAAGGCGATGATCCCGTGGCCGCACATCGTGCTGTAGCCCTCGTTGTGGAGGAACAGCACGCCGACGTCACCATCGGCGGTCGCGGGCGGCGTCAGCAGCGCGCCGTACATGTCGGCGTGGCCCCGCGGCTCCAGCATCAGCATGCGCCGCAGGTCGTCGTGGTGCGCCCTGCAGTAGGCGCGGCGCTCGAGCACGGTGTCGCCCAGCAGCTCGGGGAACCCCGCCGTGATGACCCGCAGCGGCTCGCCAGCGGTGTGCGCCTCGATGGTGTGGATCCGGTTCATGAACGCTCCTTCAGAGCTCGAGCACGTGGCCGAGGCCCTGCGCTTCCGCCGCTGCGAGCGCCGCGTGCGCGGCGTACAGGTCCTGCACCGCGTGGCCGACCGACTTGAACAAGGTGACCTCGCAGTCGCTGCGCCGTCCGAGGGTCGGGTCGGCCAGCAGCTCGCCGAGCTCGACCCACGCGCTCGCGGCGGTCACGCCCGCGTCGCGCGCCGCGACCAGCTCGCCGGCCTCTCTCAGCGCAGACGCGCGGAGGTCCACCACGACGCGAGCAGCCCGCGCGACCGCCTCCTGGTCCAACTCGCGCATGTCGAGTCGGAAGCTCCCGACGCCGTTGACGTGCGCTCCAGGCGCGAGCCACGCGCCGCACAGCGCAGGCGTGACCGCGCTCGTCGCGGCGCTGACCACGTCTGCGCCTCGGACCGCCGCCTCGGCGCTCGCCGCCGCGACCACGGGCACGTCGACCGCGCGCGACAGCTCGTCGACGAACGCTTCGAGGCGCCCGCGGTCGCGCCCGAACACCCGCAGTTCGTCGAGCCGCCGCGCGCAGGCCAGCGCGCGCGCCTGCGTAGCGGCCTGCGCGCCCGCGCCGAGCACCGCCGCGACCCTGGCGTCCGAACGCGCGAGCAGGTCGGTCGCGAGCCCGGCGACGGCGCCGGTGCGGATCGCCGTCAACGCGCCGCCATCGCACAGCCCGACGGTGTGGCCCGTGTCCGGGTCCAGCGCCGTGACGACGCCCGTCGTCGTCGCGAGCCCGCGCGCCTTGTTCGCGGGGAAGACGTTGACCACCTTCGCGATGCGGCCGACGGCGCCGCTCGCGCCCATCAGCAGCGTGGTCCGGTCGCCGTCGACGAGGTGCACGCGCTCGGGCGCCACCACCTCCCCCGCCGCGAGCGCGGCGAACCCGGCCCGGACGGCCGCGATCGCCGCAGACATGGGCAGCGCCCGCTCGAGGTCGGCAGCGGTCAGGACACGGGCACGCACGGCGTCACCCTACGCGCCGCGCAGGGGCGCGCCACGCGCGGGTTTGATCAGCGCTGCGAATCGGAGCGTTCGGCGCGATTGACGCCGCTCGCGGCGAGGAGCGCCGATACTGCGGCCATGCAAGACCCGCACGCCCGGATCCCGCGCTGGATCAAGCTCAGCTTCACGGCGTTCATGCTGGTGCTGGTGCCGACCTACTGGGCCAACTACGGCCCGACCAACTTCCTCTACTTCTGCGACGTCGCGCTGTTCCTGACCCTCTACGGCGTCTGGACCGAGCGCACGCTGCCGCTCGGGATGGCGGCCGCCGGCATCGCGCTGCCCCAGCTGCTCTGGGTCGTGGACTTCGCGGGCGAGCTGCTCGGCGCGCCGCTCATCGGCATGACGTCCTACATGTTCGAGCCGCAGAACCCGCTCTTCAACCGCAGCCTGTCGCTGTTCCACGGCTGGCTGCCGTTCTTGTTGCTGTGGCTGGTCTGGCGCGTCGGCTACGACCGCCGCGCGTTCGTGGCCTGGCTCGGGACGGCCTGGGCGCTGATCGTGATCTGCTACGTCTGGATGCCGCCGCCGCACGAGCCGGGCGCGGTCATAGACCCCAACCTGCCCGTCAACATCAACTACGTCTACGGCCTGGAAGGACGGCAGCCGTGGATGCCCGAGGTCGCGTGGCTGTGCGTGTGGATGCTCGCCCAGCCGCTGCTGCTGGTCGGCCCGACGCACCTGCTGCTCACCAGGTTCGCGCCAGCGCCGCGCGGCTAGCGCGCCGAGGCCTGACGCAGCTCGCGCAGTTCGCGCCACCCGACGAGGCGGCGCGAGGCCTCGTCCCACAAGCGCAGCCGCAGCGAACGGAAGCTCGACCAGAACGTCATCACGGGCACCGCCGCGAACAGCTGGTTCGACCGGTGGCAGCGCTCGAGGTGGTAGTTGGGGATCCGAGGGCTCAGGTGGTGGATGTGGTGGAAGCCGATGTTGCCGGAGAACCACTGGAGCACCTTCGGCAGCCGCAAGAAGGAGCTGCCGGCCAGCGCGGCCACGGTGTAGTCCCAGTCCTCGTGCCGCTCCCAGTAGGTCTCCTCGAACTGGTGCTGCATGTAGAACAGCCAGATCCCCATCGCGCCAGCGCCCGTCATGATCGCGAGCTGCAGGATCAGGAAGGGGACGAAGCCGTAGACCGAGCCCATCACACAGAGCACGGCGAACAGCGCGAGGTTGGTGTTGCGGACCGAGCGCCGCTCGGCCTCGCTCGCGTCGGACCGGGAGAACCGATGCATGAACACGAACAAGAGGAACGGCGCGACGAAGAACAGCGCGACCGGGTTGCGCACGATCCGGTAGGCGACGCGGCGCCAACGCGGCGACGCGACGTATTCGCGGACCGTCATCGTCCAGATGTCGCCGACGCCGCGACGGTCCAGGTCCCCGTTGGCGCCGTGGTGGATGGCGTGCTCGGCGCGCCAGTGGCGGTACGGCGTCAGCGTCAGCACGCCCGTGAAGCTGCCGACCAGGTCGTTGGCCAGCCTCGACGGATAGAACGAACCGTGCGTGGCGTCGTGGAAGATGATGAAGATCCGGACGAGCAGGCCTGCGCCCAGCGCCACGAGCGGGACCGCGAGCCACCAGCTCACGGCGATCGCGTAATACAGCAGCACCCAGACGCCGGCGTACAGCGCGCAGGTCGAGATCAGCTGCCATGTCCCCCGCCAGACGGAGGCGCGCTGGAACTCCTCGACCAGGGGACGCCACTCCGCGGTCTTCATCGGACGGACGATGACCTCGTGGGGTCGCGCCGCCGTCGCTTGGCTCTGTGGGCGCGCGGCTCGGCTGCGGTCTGCGTCTGTAGTCTCTGAACTGGCCATGTGTTAGCTCTGCTGCAGCGCGCAGGGGACGCCGCCGATCGGGCTGCGGACGCCGGCGTGGTCTGGCCCGAAACGTCTCACGGGAGCATCCTTGGGATGCACGACGCGCTGCACACCTTCAAAATCGGGTGAATCGCCACTTTTGTTGAGAACTTCGGGGCACCGCCGCCGGCGGCCCTGCGTCCGCACGCCTGCGCGCGGCAGGCTGCGGCAGTCACTCGGTGCTCTTTCGTGCGTCACCAGAGGCAAGCTCGATGAAGGCGCGCGCCGTGACCCTGACAGCGCTGACAGCGCTGGCGCTGTGTGCCTTCGCCGGCAACTCCGTCCTGTGCCGGCTCGCGCTGCGCGAAGGCGCGATCGATCCGTGGAGCTTCACGGCGCTGCGGCTCGTGAGCGGCGCGCTGTTGCTCGCGCCGCTGCTGCTCCGACGGCGAGGCGACCTGCCCGCTTGGCGACCTGCAGGCGGCCTCGCGCTGGCCGCCTACGCCGCCGCGTTCTCGCTCGCCTACGTCTCCTTGCCCGCCGGCACGGGCGCGCTGCTCCTCTTCGGCACCGTCCAGCTGACGATGTTCGCAGCAGCGCTCCGTCGCGGTGAGCGGCTGTCCCCGCTCGGCGCCGCAGGCGTCGTCGCCGCCGCCGCCGGCGTCGTCGTGCTCGTGCTCCCAGGCGTCCGCGCGCCCGACCCCGTAGGCGCGGCGCTGATGATCGCTGCCGGCGTCGCCTGGGGCGCCTACTCGCTGCTCGGCCGCGGCAACCGCGCGCCCGTGCTCGCCACGGCCCAAAACTTCGTCTTCGCTGCGCCGCTCGTCGCGGCCGCGGCCGCGCTCGGCCCCGAGGCCACCTGGAGCCTGCGCGGCGCGGCGCTGGCGATCGCGTCGGGCACGCTGACGTCCGGCCTCGGCTACGTCGTCTGGTACGCGGCGCTGCCGGGCCTCTCGGCGACCCGGGCAGCGGTCGTGCAGCTCGCGGTGCCGGCTCTCGCCGCAGCAGGCGGCGCCGTGACGCTCGGAGAACGGCTGGACGAGCGGCTGCTGCTCGCCGGCGCGCTGACCATCGGAGGGATCGCGGCCGCGCTGGGTGCCCCTGCGCGCCGCGCGCGCTAGCTCACGCAGCGTCGACGCTGGGGCGCGCGGTCACTTCTTCGCGGCCTTCTTCGCGGCGACCTTCTTGGCCGCCTTCTTGGAGGACTGTGGGCGGCGGCTGCCGCCGGCGCCGACGAGGTGTCCTTCATAGACCTCGACGTAGCGCTGTGACGGCATGCGTCGGATCGCCTCGGCGACGACGTCGAGCGGCACGTCCTCGATC
>CAZTQF010000187.1:0-5851 GCA_964615255.1 uncultured candidatus Brocadiaceae bacterium
CGTCTAGCGCCGAGGAGATCGCGCGAGCAGCGGCGGGGCGCGCGCGGCCGTCACGGCGCCGCCCGAGAAGCAGAGGTCGCCGTGCCGACCCGTCGTCCACACCTCGGCGCCGAACCGTCGGGCAACGGCGCCTGTCGCCGTGTCGCCGTCCTCGCCCGACGATGAGGCCAAGCACGCCCGCGGCCGGACGGCGCCGAGCAGGTGGGCGAGGTTGCGGTTGGCGCGGCCGTGGTGGGGCAGCAGCAGCACGTCGGCCGCTGCCGCGATGCCCTGGGCCAGCGCCGCTGCGACGCCCAGCTCCTGCGCGTCGCCGCTGAGCAGGACGTCGCCGTCGGGGAGCGACGCTCGGACCCAGAGGCTGCGGTCGTTGTCGGCGGCGCCTTCGGGCACGCGCGGGGCGGACACGCACACCGCGCCAGCGCGCAGCTCGGCGCCGCCGTCCAGCAGCTCGACGCGCGGGACGTGCGCAGAGAGCAGCGCATGCACCGCGGTCCCGGCCATCGCGGCGGGCACGACGGCGCGAGCGGCGACGACGCGCTCCAGCAGCGCGGGCAGGCCGTTGTGGTGATCGGCGTCTTCGTGGGTCACGACCAGCAGGTCGAGGCGGAGCTCTGCGAGCGCGTCGGTCACCGCGCGCGCCGCCCGTCGGCCGCCCTGGAGGCTGCCGCAGTCGACCAGGACCTGCGCGCCGGCCGCGGTCGAGATCAGCGCGGCCTGCCCGTGGCCTACGGCCAGCACCCGGAGCGCGGCCGGCCCCGAAGCGCTGGCGGGGACGAACCACAGCGCGGCCAGCAGGGTGACTCCCAGGAGCAGGGATCGGCGCCCCGGCCGGGCCCAGAGCCACGCCGCGACGGCTGCGCAGGCCAGCGCGACGAGCCACGCGGGCGGCGCGGTCCAGGCAGGGATCGGCGTCCCCGGGAGCGCGTCGGCTGCTCGCACCACGCCGGCGTAGGCGGCCGCGAGCGCGTGGAGCAGCGGACCGATCCACCCTGCGAGCGCGGGAGCGAGCGCGGCGAGGCTGGCAGCCACGAGGCCGAGCAGGAGCATCACCGCTACGAGCGGCGCGCAGATCGGCGTCAGCAGGATCGTCGTCGGCGCGAGCTGTCCGAAGAACCAGAGCGTCAGCGGTGCGGTCATGAGGGTGGCCCAGAACGAGGCCCGCAGCGCTGTCGACCACCAGCCGCGCGCTGCGCCGGCAGCCCCTGTGGCGGCGACGCCCAGACCGACGACGGCGGCGTAGCTCAGCAGGAAGCTCGCGCTGGTCAGCGCGCTGGGCTCCCAGGCGGCGGTCACCAGCGCGGGCGCGAGCAGCCCCGGCACCAGCCCGAATGACCGTCCGGTGCGAGACGCCGCGATCGAGAGCACGAAGGCGACGACTGCGCGCACGACCGGGGGTTCGGCGCCGGCGACGCATCCGTAGGCGCAGAGCACCGACACGACGAAGGTGAGCCGGGCTCGGCCTGCGCCGAGCCTGCGGCCGCGGTTGGTCAACCCGAGCAGGTATGCCAACATCGCCGCGTGCGCGCCGCTGACGGCGAGCAGGTGGCTCAATCCCGTGGCGCGGTGGGCTTCCGTCAGCGCGAAGTCGGGCCGCGTCGCGCGCCCCAGCACGAGGGTGGCCAGCGTGGCGCCGTGAGGGTCCGGCACGAGCTCGAGCAGCGACCGCTCGAGGGCGCGGCGCAGCAGCGCGCACGCGCGGCGCGGCCCCCAGCTGCCCGGGCTCACCTGCGCGGTGGTGGGCGCTGCGCGGACCGCGGGCATCCACCCCGGCGCAGCGGGACGGCTCACCATCGCGAGCACCCGCAGCCCGTCGCCGGGCACGACCTCCAGCTGCCCTTGGACCTGCACGCGCTGCCCGCCGCGCAGCGTCACAGCGGTGCGGCCGGTGGCGGGGGTGCGGACGACGTCGTCGACGACTCCCGACACCCACGCAGGCCCCGGGGGCAGCTGCACCGTGGGCGGCGCGCGGCCCGGCGCTGCGCAGAGGAGCATCGGCAGCGCCAACAGGCCGGCGCGGCGGCCTGGGAGCGAGGTGGCGGTCGCGACGACCAGGCCCGCGCCGGCGATCGCGGCAGCCGCTGGCAGGCAGCGCGGCGCGATCGCCGCGGTCGGCAGCGCCCAGGCAGCAGCGAGGACCAGCGCGCGGTGACGTCCAGGATCCACGTCGCTTCGTGCTCCGCGCGCACCAACGGTTACATTCGTCGCATGGTCTCGGCCCTCTACCCCGGCAGCTTCGACCCGGTCACTCGCGGCCACCTCGACCTCGTCGAGCGCGCGCTGCCGCTGTTCGACCACCTGACGGTCGCCGTCGGAGTCAACACGCAGAAGAACCCGACGTTCTCGACCGAGGAGCGCGTCGAGATGCTGCGCGAGGTGCTGCCGCAGAGCGACAAGCTCGACGTCGTGACCTTCACCGGCCTCGTCGTCGACTTCTGTCGCGCGCGCGGGATCGGCGCGATCCTGCGCGGGGTGCGCACGGTCTCGGACTTCGAGTCCGAGTACCAGATGGCCCTGACCAACCGGCACCTCGCGCCCGGCATCGAGAGCGTCTTTGTCATGCCGAGCGCGCAGTACAGCTACGTTTCCTCTTCGCTGATCCGGGAAGTCGTGCGCAACGGCGGCGATGTCAGTAGCTTCCTGCCCGAGACGGTCGAGCAACGCCTGCGCGACCGGCTCTCGCGATCCTGACCATGACCCTCGAACCCGTGCACACCGACGCCGCGCCCGCGGCGATCGGCCCCTACAGCCAGGCCGTGAAGGCCGGCGACCTGCTGTTCTGCTCCGGCCAGATCCCGCTCGACCCCAAGACCATGGAGATCGTCGGCGACGACGCCGCGTCGCAGTGCGAGCAGGTCATGGTCAACCTGAGGAGCGTGCTCGAAGGCGCGGGCGCGGGCCTCGACCGCGTCGCCCGCACGACGATCTTCCTCGCGAGCATGGGGGACTTCGCCGCGGTCAACGAGGTCTACGCGCGGCACTTCAAAGACCACAAGCCGGCGCGCGCCTGCGTCGCGGTCAAGGAGCTGCCCAAGGCTGTGCTGGTCGAGATCGACTGCATCGCCGCGCTGTGACGACCGGGCGGGCGCCCGCGCTCGGGAGCTCCAAGGTCGCGGCGGCCTGCTGCACGCTGCTCGTGCTGATGCTGCCGCTGCTGCTGGCCCTGCGCTCCGTCGGCGCGCCTGCCGCGCCCGGAGAGCTCGCGCGGCTCGAGCGGGTGATCGAGGGCCGCGCGCCCGGCGCCCAAGAAGACCCGGCGACGTCGGCGCTGTTCCACACAGCGGCGATCGCCGGCGAGCCGTGGCCGCAGCAGCCCAGAGAGCAGCAGGCGCTGCTCGTCCGCGCCCGCGTCGCGCAGGCAGTCGTGCTCGCCGCGCTCGGCCTGTTGGTCTACTTCGCCGCCACGCTGGCGTTCGGGCGCCTGCACGGCCTGCTCGCTTGCGGCGCCTTCTGCGTGCTGCCGCCCGTCTACGCGGCGGGCTTCGTGCTGCGGCCCGAGACCGTCGGGGCGTGCTTCGCGCTGCTCTCCGTCGTGCTCATGCAGGTCGCGGCGCTGCCCGCGCCGCAGCGCCGCGGCCGTCGGCCCAGAGAAGCGGCGCTGCTCGGCGGCGGCCTGATGGCCTGCGCCGCCGTGTCGATCGCGATCGCTTGCGAGGCGCTGCCGTCGCAGGGGGCGTCGCTGTTCGTGCCGGGCATCGTCCTGCTGCTCAGCGCGCTGGAGCTCGCAGCCCGCGGGCTGCGCGCGCTGCGGCGGCGGGGCCTGGTCGGGACTCCGGTGCGCGCCCTCAACCGCCGGCTCGTGCCGTGGACGGCGCTGGGGTTTTTGACCCCCGCGGTGGCGTTCGCGGTGCTGAGCCGCAGCCACACGGTCGCAGTGGAAGCGCTGGCGGTGACCGCGCCGCACTCGACCTTGCTGCCCCAAGATCGGCTGGCGGCGGGCGCGCTCGCCGCGCTCGCGGTCGGTGGCGGCGCGGTGATGGTCGGGCGGCTGGGGCTGCGGTTGGGGCGCGGCGCGCGGATCTGTCCCGAGCGCGTCCTGTTCGCGTATTGCGCCGTGTTCCTGCTGTCATGGGCCGCGGCCGACGGCGGCCGGGATCCGCTGCCGCTCGCGCCCGCGGTGGCGCTGGTCGCGGCGCTCGGCGCGCGCGCGGCGCTCGCAACCACCTTCGGTCTGCTCGCGCGCCTGCGGGCAGCGCCGGATCGCAGAGCTACTTGACGGCGCGGGCCACCGCGTCCGCGAGCTCCTCGCGGCCGTCGTTGGTGCCGACGTTCAGGCCGAGCGCCGTGACCCGGCCCGCCTTGTCGACGACGTGGACGACCGGCCCTTCGACGAACCAGCGCAGCGCGACGTCGGTCTGCGGGCCCTTGCCGTCGCCGACGACGTCGAAGTCGACGCCGAGCGTCTCGACCGCGCGCTGGATCTCGGCCTTGTCGCGGTCGAGGCAGACGGCGAGCACCGCCAGCCCCTCGTGCTGTTGGCGCAGCGCCTTGAGCGTGCTGACGAGGCGCGGCGTGTCGTAGTCGGCCGCCGTCCAGAAGGCCAGCACGACGGCCTCGCCCGTGTGCGCGGTCAAGGACCAGGGCGAGCCCTTCAGGGTGCGGGTCGTGAACGGGATCGCGGCGTCGCCGGGGCGCAGCCGCGTGGCGCGCAGGCGGTCCTTGGCGACCGAGCCCCAGTAGGTCTTCGGCAGCTCCTCGGCCAGCGCCTCGAGCGCCTCGAAGCCGGCGTTCTCGGGGAGGTCCTCGCGGTCGCGGAGCGCGTCGGCCTGGTGCCAGCGCACCAGCGCGCGCTGCTCGTCGTCGCGCGCGTCCGCCAGCGCTGCGCGGAAGATCTGTTCGCCGCGCTCGACCTCCCGCAGCACCGTCATCAGCAGGCGCGCCATCGCCATGCGGTCCTCGAGCGGCGCGTCCCGCGTGCCGGCGGCCTCGACGAGGCCGTCACGCAGCTCCTTCAGCCCGACGTGCTGCGCCATCGTCGCTGCCGTGACGAGGACCATCGCCGGCGCTTCGTCCCGGTCGATCGCGGCCAGTGCGGCGGCGGCGGCGTCGCGGTTGCCGCGCACCAGCTCGAGGTCTGCGAGCATCAGCCTGCCGTTCCACCGGTCGTCGCCTCGCGCGGCGTCGCGGACGAACGCGCGCAGCTCGTCGACGTGGCGATCGAGCTGCTGGTCGCGCTGGGCGCGGCTGGGCTGCGACGACGCGAGCTGCCGGACCTCGGCGCGGAACCGCTGCTCGAGCTCCGCGAGGCTGGCCTGGGCGCTCAGGGTGTGGCACAGGCACGAGAAGGCGAGGAGGGCCGCGATCCGCTTCATGGCGCGCAGCATAGCGACTTCCGTGCCGCGGTTGCGCGCTGCGCGCTTGCAGATCCGGCGCGCTTTCGGTGCGATGACGGCCTTGCGACCCTCCGACGACCCACGCGGCGCCAACCCTGCTGGCCTGCGCGCGAGACGCCTCGCGGCCGCAGCGTCGCCCGGCCAGGACACCCGCGCGCGCGCCGCGGGCTCGCTGCTGGCCGGCGTGCTCGCGCTCGCGCTCGCCGGTCGGGCGCAAGAGGCTCCGACGGTGCTCCCGGTGGCAGACGCGGCCGCCGCGACGGTCGGCGTACTCTTCGCGCAGGGGTTCGACGATGACCCTGAGGACCGCGCCGGCCTCGCGGCCGTCCTGGCGGCGGCCCGGCTCGCGCAGGGGCGCCGCGCGGCGGGCGAGCTGCTGGCGAGCGGCGCGAAGGTCGGCGCAGACTACGCGATCGTGTTCGCGGTCGTCGGTCCTGACCAGCGCGGCGACGCGGCCGCCTTCGTGCGGGCGTTGTTCGACGACGGCGCCGCGCTCGACGACGACGCGCTGGAGCTCGCGA